>CANGRP010000187.1 GCA_947456005.1 Caulobacteraceae bacterium | reverse complement strand
GTGCGCACGATCTTGTTGATCGTCTCGATCATGTGCACGGGGATGCGGATGGTGCGCGCCTGATCGGCGATCGAGCGGGTGATGGCCTGCCGGATCCACCAGGTGGCGTAGGTGGAGAACTTGTAGCCCCGGCGGTACTCGAACTTGTCCACCGCCTTCATGAGGCCGATGTTACCTTCCTGAATAAGATCAAGGAATTGTAGGCCCCGGTTCGTGTATTTTTTGGCGATCGAGATGACCAGGCGCAGGTTGGCCTCGACCATTTCCTTCTTGGCCTGGCGGGCCTCGCGCTCACCCTTCTGCACGGTCTGGACGATGCGGCGATACTCGTCGATGGGCACGCCGGACTCGGTGGCGAGGGAGGCGATCTCCTGGCGGATGGCGAGGACCTGGTTGGCCTCGTTCTCGGCGAACTTGGTCCAACGGACGCCCAGGGCCTTGACCTTGTCGCTCCAGGTGGGGTCGAGCTCGGCGCCCAGATAGGTCTTGAGAAACTCGCTGCGGTTGATGCCGTAGCTGTCGGCCAGGCGCATCAGCCGGCCTTCCAGGCCGACCAGCCGCTTGTTGATGGCGTAGAGCTGCTCGACCAGGGCCTCGATGCGGTTGTTGTTCAGCTTCAGGGTCTTGAGGTGCTGGACGATGGTCCCGCTGGCGGCGGCGTGCGCGGTGCGGTCGGCCTCAGAGAGGTCCTCACCCTTCAGGCGCTTGCCGACCAGCTTCTCCTGCAGGGCGCGGAAGGCGTCGAACTCGGCGGCGATGGCGTCGAGGGTCAGCATGACGCCTTCGCGCAGCTCGCTCTCCATGGCGCTGATGGTCGGACCGGCGCCGTCGTCGAAGTCGTCGTCGTCCTCCTCACCCTCGGCCTTGGCGGCGGCCTCGCCGTCCTCGGTGACCTCGGCGGACTCGCTCTCGGCGAGGGCCTCGGCGGCGGCGCTGACGCCGCCGTAGGTCTGCTCGAGATCAATGACCTCGCGCAGCAGGATGCGGCCGGTTCCCAGCTCCTCCCGCCAGACCATGATGGCCTCGAAGGTCAGGGCGCTTTCGCACAGACCGCGGATCATGGTGTCGCGGCCGGCCTCGATGCGCTTGGCGATGGCGATCTCGCCCTCGCGGGACAGAAGCTCCACCGACCCCATCTCGCGCAGGTACATGCGGACCGGATCGTCCGTGCGGTCGTAGGCGGCCTCCTTCTGGGTCTCGATGATGGCGGTCTCTTCGCGGACCGCCACCTCGCCGCCCTCGGCGTCCTCCTCGGCCTCGACCACGTTGACGCCCATCTCGGACAGCATGGCCAAGGTGTCTTCGATGGCCTCCGAAGTGACCTCCTCGGACGGCAGCACCTTGTTCAGCTCGTCCATGGTGACGTAGCCGCGGGCCTTGGCCTGCTTGATGAACTTCTTGACGCCGGCGTCGGTCAGGTCGAGCAGGGGGCCGTCGCTCGAGGGGGTGTCGACGACTTCAGTTTCGGCGGGGGTGGTGCTCATCAAGGTCTCCGGTGTCCGGACCCGACGGGGTTCCGAAGCTCGAAAGGGTGCAGCGCAGGCGCGCCTTCGTCAGGGTTCGTCCTGCCAGTTTCGGATCTGTCGCCGCAGACGGTCGCGCTCACCTTTCAGCCTCGAGAAGGCGTCCATAGACAAGGCCCCGCCAAGATCGCCCTTGGCGGCGGACAACGCTTCATCGAGGGCCGCCAGCCTCGAGAGGCGGGCGAAGGCCTGCGACCACTGCGATCTTGCGTCCTCGAGGGAGACATCCGGTTTCAGGAAGGGCGCGCCCGATTTCGCTGCGGCCCGATCGATGTCTGTCAGAAGAGCTTCAAAATCTCTTCCTGCCAGATGGCGCGCGAGCCCCTGAGTGTCAAGATGCTCAGCCTCCAGACGCAGCCGGATGATTTCCTTGGCCAATCCGGCGAGATCCTGTTCCCCGAAGCCGCCTGCGGCGAAGGGGGACTCCAGATGGTCGTCCAGGCAGGCCGGATCTGCGAGGACGCGCTTCATGAGGGCCGCGGCGGGCAGGTCGAGGGCGGCCGCCAGCCGGCGGGCGGCGCTGCGACCGAGGGAAGTGGGCGCCGGATCGATCCAGCTCCGTCCGCCGGGCGCGCCCCTCCGCCGAAAATCCCCGCCCTGCGAAGACGGCGCCCGGGCCGGCAGGGCCGCCTCGAACCGGGACAGGAGGTCGTCCCGATAGGCCGACTGCAGGTCCTTGTCGGCGATGCGTGAGGCCGCGGCGCGGAGCCGGGCCTTGAGGCCGGCGCGGCGCTCGGGCGTGTCCAGGGGCTCGGCCTCCAGCTCCCGGCGGAACAGCATCTCCGAAAAGCCCGTGGTGCGCGACAGCTGGCTCCGGAGGGCCGCGGCGCCCTGCTCGCGCAGGACATCGTCAGGGTCCTTCCCCCCCTCCACCACGCTGAAGCGGAAGCTGCGGCCAGGGGTCAGGAGGGGCAGGGCCCGGTCCATGGCGCGGAAGGCCGCCTGCCTGCCCGCCCGGTCGCCATCGAAGCACAGGGTCGGCTCGGGATGCCGCCGCCAGAGCAGGTCCATCTGCTCCTCGTTGAGGGCCGTGCCCAGGGGCGCCACGGCGGCGACGCCCGCCCTCTGGCAGGCGATGACGTCCATGTAGCCCTCGACGACCACCAGTGGCGGGTCGACGTCGGGCGGGGCGGCGGCCATCAGGCGCCGGGCCTCAGGCAGGCCGTAGAGGGTGCGGCCCTTATGGAAGAGCTCGGTCTCGGGCCCGTTCAGGTACTTGGCCCGCGCCTCCGGATCCATGGCCCGCCCGCCGAAGGAGACGATGCGCCCCCGCCCCTCGACGATGGGAAAGATGATGCGGTCGCGGAACCGGTCATACGGGGGGCCGCCGTCCTCCGGCGCGATCAGCAGGCCCGCCTCGACCAGCTCCGCCGGGCGGGCGCCCTTGGCGACGAGGTAGTCCTTCAGGCCGGTCCGCCCGGCGGGCGCAAAGCCGAGGCCAAAGCGCTCCCAGTCGGCAGCCGGCAGGCCGCGTCGCTCCAGGTAGGCCCGGGCGGCGGCGCCCTGGGGGGCCGCCAGCATCCGGGCGTACCACTGGGCGGCCAGGCTCATCCAGTCCGAGAGGCCCTGGCGTTTCTTCTCATGCTCGGCAGAGCGCGGGTCAGGCGCCGGAAGGGACAGGCCCGCCTCAGCCGCGAGCCGCTCGACCGCCTCGACGAAGGACAACCGCTCGCTCTCCTGGAGAAAGGCGATCAGGTCCCCGGTCTTGCCCGACGAGAAGTCGAAGAACTGGCCCTTGTCGTCATTGACGTAGAAGGACGGCGTCTTCTCCTTGGTGAAGGGCGACAGGCCCACGAACTCGCGGCCGCGCTTCTGCAGCTTCACGGTCCGGCCAATGACGTCCGAGGGCCGGAGGCGTGACTTGATCTCGTCGAGGAAGGCTTCGTCGAACCGCACGGGGCAAGGATAGACCGGCGCTGTTCCCTCGCCCAGCCCCGGGACCTGGCGGCGGCGCTGCGAGGCGGACAGACCCCTTCGTCGGCTCCGCCGACAGCCCCCGGGGGCAGGTCGACCGCGCAGCGGGCCGGAGCTGAGACGCCGTTGCCCCCCTCACCGACCTTCGGTCGGAGCTCCCCCTTGGGGGAGCAATGGCTCCCTAATTCCTCCCCCCAGGGGGAGGTGGACCGCGCAGCGGGCCGGAGGGGGTCAGCGGAGGGGCCGTCCTAGCCCAGCCCCGCCACCCAGGCCGGCAGATCCCGGATCGAGGCCAGTTCGGCGAAGCGGGGATGGCTGACCGGGGGCTCGGCGTGCTCGTGGGCCCAGGTGATGGGATAGGGCACATGCGCGGCGAAGGCGCCCGCCTCGAGGGCCGGCAGGATATCGGACCGGACCGAGTTGCCGCACATCACGGCGCGCCCGGGGCCGGAGCCGTGGCGGTCGAAAACGGCGGAATAGGTCGAGGCGGTCTTCTCGCTGACGATCTCCACCGCGACGAAAAGGTCCCCCAGGCCCGAGGCCGCCAGCTTCTGTTCCTGGTGCAGAAGATCGCCCTTGGTGATGAGCACCAGCCGGTAGTCCTGCGACAGGGCGGCCAGGGCGGACTCCACGCCCGGGAGGGGCTCCACCGGTTCGTTCAGCATCTCCCGCCCGGCCGCCAGGATCTCGCGCACCACCGAGGCGGGCGCCTCTCCGTGGGTCAGCTCCATGGCGGTCTCGATCATGGACAGGGTGAAGCCCTTCACCCCGTATCCATAGAGCCGCAGGTTGCGCGCCTCGACCTCCGCCAGCCGGGACATCAGGACGTCGGGATCGGCGCGGTCCGACAGGAGGTCGCAGAACCGCTCCTGGGTCAGCCGGAACAGGGTCTCATTGTGCCAGAGGGTGTCGTCGGCATCGAGGCCGACCGTGTTGATGCGGATAGCCATGGCGACGGAACTATTCTCCAAAGCCCTCGCCCGGTTCCCGGGGCGACATGCAGATGAGCCGGGAGTCCGCCACGCCGGCTGTCCGGTGCGCCACAAGGACCCGGTACTCAGGGTCGCGGACCATGTCGATGAAGGCCTGGGCGGAGGGATACTCGGCGATGAAGGCCAGGTCCCAGGCCTCGGACGGCGGTCCGGTGACCGTCACCTCCGGCCTGCCCGCCCAGACCTGACGTCCTCCGACCCGGGCGAGGATATGGGAGGTGGTGCGGCCATAGGCGCGATAGGCGTCGAGGCCGGAAAGGTCCCGCCCCCGGTCCGCATGCCCCTCGGGATAGACCGCCCGGTCGCGCAGGCGGACCAGGTTCAGCATGTGGATCGGCGCATTCACCGGAAGACCCTTGAAAATCGCCCAGGCCTCACGGTCAGGATCTATGAAGACGGTCTCGGACATAGGGGTCTCCAGCAGACTGCGACCGGCGCGCCGCATTGACCGGCCCGCCGCGAGTCATTACCAGACGCGGAACGGCCGAAGGGCGGGCAGGATGCATCCTCGCCCGCCTTTTTGCGAGCCCTCAACCCTGTCCCTGGAGCGGCCTGCCATGAGCGATCTCCTCCCCGGCGTCACGGGCGTCCTGGTCCTCGCGGACGGAACGGTCCTCCAGGGAGTCGGCTGCGGCGCCACCGGCTCGGCCGTGGGCGAGGTCTGCTTCAACACCGCCATGACGGGGTACCAGGAGATCCTGACCGATCCCTCCTACATGGCCCAGGTCGTCGCCTTCACCTTCCCCCACGTAGGCAATGTCGGGGTCAATTCCGAGGATCTAGAACAGGTGGCCGGCGACTCCACCACCGCCGCCCGCGGAGCGATTTT
>CANGRP010000186.1 GCA_947456005.1 Caulobacteraceae bacterium | reverse complement strand
CACCCAACACCCGCTCCCGCAGGTCCATCGACAGCACCTTGCTCATCCCTCCCGGCCTCCATACCCGGTCGAAAGGGTGAATCAGAAACCGCTCCTCATGGGAATCCCCAACGATTCAATCAGATCAGGAAACGCTCTAGCCGCCGGCGGCGAGGATAGCCGCCAGGCCCTCGCGATAGGTGGGGTGGGCGGGGCGCCAGCCGAGGGCCGCCTTGGCCCGGGCGTTGGAAACCCGCTTGCTCTCGGCCCAGAAGCGCCGGGCGGCGGGGGTCAGGGCCTCCAGGTCCAGGGGCGTTTCCGGCGGCGGCTCGACGCCCAGCAGGCGGCAGGCCTCCAGGGTCACGTCGGCGGCCGGCGCGGGCTCATCGTCGCAGAGGTTGAAGACGCCGGTCCTTTCCGGCCGGGCCAGGGCGGCGGCGAGGCCGTCGGCCAGGTCGTCCACATGGATGCGGCTGAACACCTGCCCTGGCGCCGTCATCCGCCGGGCGGTCCCGTCGCGCACCCGGTCCAGGGCCGAACGGCCGGGGCCGTAGATGCCCGGAAGCCGGAGAACGGCCAGGGGCCGGCCCGTCGAGGCCCAGGCCGCCTCCGCCGCCACGCGGCGTCGCGAGGTCTCGGAGGCGGGGGCCGTGCGGCTGGTCTCGCGCACCCAGCGCCCGCCCCGGTCGCCGTAGACGCCGGTGGTGGAGAGGTAGCCGATCCAGCCCGGTCCGGACCCGGGGGCGAGGTGCGGGGCCAGGGTCTGGAAGCCGGGGCAAAGGCCGGTCTCCGGGTCGGTGGCGGCGGTGACGAGGAGGGCGTCGGCGCCTCGCAGGGCCGTCGCCAGGGCGTCGTGGTCGTGCACCGACACCGTCTCGACGGCGTCCCGCCAGGGGTCGGGGAGGGGGGTGCGCACGGTCGCGGTGATGTGCAGGTCACCGGGCGCCCGCGCAGCCAGGGCGCGGGCCGAATAGCCGAAGCCGAAGACGAGGAGCCTCACCCTTCGCCCAGCAGGTCCTTCAGGACCGCCCGGGCCCCCTCGGCCAGGTCGGGCCGCTTCAGGGCGTAGGCGACATTGGCCCGCAGGAGGCCCAGCTTGTCGCCGCAGTCATAGGTGATGCCGTCGTACTCCAGGGCGTGGAAGGCCTGGTCGGCCATCAGGTCGGCCATGGCGTCGGTCAGCTGGATCTCGCCGCCGGCGCCCTTCCGGTGCATGGCGAGCCGATCGAAGATTTCGGGCTGGAGGACGTACCTACCGGAAATGAAAAGATTGGACGGCTCGGTCCCCGGCGCAGGCTTCTCGACCATACCGGTCATTCGGTTCAGGCGGCCCGACTGTCCGTCGAGGGCCACGATGCCGTACTTGTGGGCCTGGCCCTCCGGCGCCGGCTCGACAACGACGATGTTGCCGCCGACCTGCTCGAAGGCCGCTATTGCCTGGGCCAGGGCGCCCGGCTCGGCCATCATCGGACTGTCCGGCAGCATGACGGCGAAGGGCTCGTCGCCGATGATGTCCCGGGCGCACCAGACGGCGTGACCCAGGCCCAGGGGCGCCATCTGGCGCACAAAGCTCATCTCGCCCGGCTTCGGCAGGTCGCGGCGGATGTCGGCCAGGACGTCGAGCTTGCCCTTGGCCTCCAGCTGGGCTTCGAGTTCGACGTGGTGGTCGAAATAGTCCTCGATGGCGCCCTTGCCGCGGCCGGTGACGAAGACGAAGTGCTCTATGCCCGCCGCCCGGCCCTCCTCGATGATGTAGGACAGGATCGGCCGGTCGACGACGTTCAGCATTTCCTTGGGCGTGACCTTGGCGGCGGGCAGCACCCGCGTGCCCAGCCCCCCCACCGGCAGCACCGCCTTGCGCACCTTGCCTGACATGGACGCCTCCGTTTCCGGTCCCTACCTTAGTCGAGGGCGGCGCTTCCTTCCAGAACGATCACGGCCCGGCCGCCGATCCAGGTCCCGTCGGCCTCCGCCGAGACGGTGATCCGGCCCGCCCGGCGGAGCGCCGCGCCCTGGCTGGCCACATAGCGCGGCGGCAGGCGCCCGGCGCCGATCAGCCACTGGGCGAGGCCGGCGTTCAGGCTGCCGGTCACCGGGTCCTCGGTCAGGACCCCATCGGAGAAGAAGGCCCGAACCTCCAGGGCCGCTGGCCCGCCCGGCGGGTGCAGGGCCGCCACGCCCAGCTTCAGGTCGCCGAACAGGGCCGGGTCGGGCCGCACCGACAGCGCCCGCTCGACGCTGTCCAGCAGGACGGCGCACCAGCCCGGCCCGTTGTCGATCCACTGGTGGTCCAGGATCGCCCCCTCCGGCAGGCCGAGGGTCCCGCAGATCTGCGCCAGGACCTCCGGCTCGACGGGCCCCGTGCGCCGCAGGGGCGGAGCCGCAAAGGCCAGGTCCTCGCCGTCGATCCGCACGGGAACGAGGCCTACGCCGCACTCCTGGATCACCCGCCCGGGCGCCCGCGGCCGGCCCCCCGCCGACAGCCAGGCCCGGCAGGAGCCCAGGGTCGGATGCCCGGCGAAGGGCAGCTCCCCCTTGGGGGTGAAGATCCGCACCCGGTAGTCGGCGCCGGGATCCGTCGGTGGCAGCAGGAAGGTGGTCTCGGACAGGTTCGTCCAGCGGGCGAAGGCGGCCATCTGCGCCTCGGACAGGCCCTGCGCGTCATGCACCACCGCCAACGGGTTGCCGTTCAAGGGCCCCGAGGCGAAGACGTCGATCTGCTGGAAACGGCGTTGGGTCATGAGCCCTCCCGCCCCGCCAGCCGCTCGGCGACGAGGGCGGCGGCGGCGGGGTTGTGGTGCGGGTCGTCCGGATCGGCGAGGCCGCGGGCGACGCCGGCCATGTCGGGGAGGGGGCGGTTCTGGCTCATCTTCCACTTGCCGCGGATTTCGGTGATCTCGATCTCGAGGCCGATCATGCCCCGGAGCTGGGACGCGATGAAGGCGGGCGGGGCGTCGGAGACGGCCCAGGGCCGGGGCCGCCGGTCTTCCTGGGCGCGGGTGAGGGCGTCGACCTGGGCCGCCAGCCAGTCGGCTCCGGGCTTCAGGCCGATCCGGCCCCGGACCTGGACCATCTCGTAGTTCCAGGTCGGAACCACCCGGCCCGTCTCGGCCTTGGAGGGATACCAGCCGGGCGAGACATAGGTCTCCGCGCCCCGGAAGATGACCAGGGCGTCCAGGCCCTCGGTCAGGGCGGCGGCGTGGGGGTTGGCGCGGGCCATGTGGGCGGTCAGGACGGCGCGGTCCGCCTCCCCCTCCCCGCGCAGGAAGGGCAGGGGCGAGGCCATGGGCCCCTCCGGCCCGGCGGTGATGATGAGGCCGAGCGGATGGCGCGCCACAAGGTCCCACAGGACCTCAGGCCGGACCTCCTCGAAGTGATCGGGCAGGTACATCGTGGCGGCGCCTATTCCACCGTCACCGACTTGGCGAGGTTGCGGGGCTGGTCGACGTCGGCGCCCTTCTGGACGGCGACATAGTAGGCCAGCATCTGGATGGGGACGGCGTAGACCAGGGGGGCGACGATGTCGTCGCAGCCGGGGGTGACGATCAGGCGGACCCCGGCCGGGGCGCGGCGGGCGCCCTCCTCGTCCGTGATGAAGATGACCGGGCCGCCCCGGGCCATGACCTCGGCGGTGTTCGAGACGGTCTTCTCGAAGAGGGCGTCGGAGGGGGCCAGGACGATGACCGGGGTCGCCTCGTCGATCAGGGCGATGGGGCCATGCTTCAGCTCGCCGGCGGGATAGCCCTCGGCATGGATGTAGCTGATCTCCTTGAGCTTCAGGGCGCCCTCGAGGGCCAGGGCCGACATGACGCCGCGACCGAAGTAGAGCACGTCCCGGGCCTTGGCGAGTTCGGGCGCGAGGGCGCGGATCTGGTCCTCCAGGGCCAGGGCGCCGGAGATCAGGCGCGGCGCCTCCAGCAGCAGCTTGGTCAGCCGCGCCTCCTCGGCGGCGTCGATCCGGCCCTTGGCGGACGCGGCGGCCACGGCCAGGGCGGTCAGGGCGGCCACCTGGCTGGTGAAGGCCTTGGTGGAGGCCACGCCGATCTCGGGGCCGGCGTGGGTGGGCAACAGGATGTCGGCCTCCCGGGCCATGGTGCTGGTGTGGACGTTGACCACGGCCGCCGTGCCCAGGCCCTGGTCGCGGCACCAGCGCAGGGCCGCCAGGGTGTCGGCGGTCTCGCCCGACTGGGAGACGGCGATGCAGTGCGTACCCTTATGAGCCGGCGGGGCGCGGTAGCGGAGCTCGGAAGCGACATCGATGTCGACGGGGATCCGCGCCAGGGACTCGAACAGGTAGCGGCTGATCAGGCCGGCATAGTAGGCCGTGCCGCAGGCCACGATCTGGATCCGGTCGACACGGCTGAAATCCAGGCCGTCGGGCGCCCGGGCCCGGCCGGAGACCGGGTCGAGATAGGCCGACAGGGTGTGCTGGCAGGCGCCCGGCTGGTCATGGATCTCCTTTTCCATGAAGTGCCGGTAATTGCCCTTCTCCACCAGGGCGGCGGCGGGGGGGATGATGCGGATCTGCCGGGTGACCGGCCGGCCTTCGGCGTCGAAAATCCGCGCCGTGGTCCGGTCGATGGCCACGAAGTCGCCCTCGTCGAGATAGGCGATGCGGTTGGTCATCGGGCCGACGGCCAGGGCGTCGCTGCCCAGGTACATCTCGCCGTCGCCATAGCCGACCACCAGGGGGCTGCCGCGCCGGGCGCCGAGGATGAGTTCGTCCTCGCCTTCGATGAGGACGGCCAGGGCGAAGGCCCCGCGCAGGCGGTCGAGGGTCTGCTTGAGGGCGTCGAGGGGCGCAGCGCCCCCCGCCAGGGCCCGGTCGATGAGGTGGGGAATGACCTCGGTGTCGGTCTCGCTCTCGAAGGTGCGGCCCTCGGCGGCCAGCTCTGCCTTCAGCTCGGCGAAGTTCTCGATGATGCCATTGTGGACCAGGGTCACCCGCCCCGCCCGTTGCGGGTGGGCGTTGGTCTCGGAGGGCGCGCCGTGCGTGGCCCAGCGGGTGTGGCCCACCCCGGTCAGGCCGTCGAGGGGCTGGTCCCGCAGGACATCCTCCAGCGCCCGGATCTTGCCCTGGGCCCGCCGCCGGCCGACCTTGCCGCCTTCGACCATGGCCACGCCGGCGGAATCATAGCCGCGATATTCGAGCCGCCGCAGGGTCTCGATCAGCCGCTCCTGGACGGGCGCCCTGCCGACGATGCCGATGATGCCGCACATGGGCTGGTCCTCTCTTCCGGGGTCCCTTTCCGCCTGGCCTCCGGAGGGGCTAGACTGTGGGGATGGGCGGGGTT
>CANGRP010000185.1 GCA_947456005.1 Caulobacteraceae bacterium | reverse complement strand
CTCGAACACCCGGGCGCAGGGCGCCTCTCCCCTCAGGATCTTCGCGAAGATGTTCCCCGGATCGTAGGCGCCGTCGAGGCTCATGGCGGTCTCCCCTGTCTGACGGCTGCTGGATAGCACGCCCGCCCTCAGGCGTCTCCAGACTGACGGAAGGGGGAGTAGGCCTCGGAGAGCCACTCCATCTCCTCCTCCACGGCGGCCATCTCGCGCCGGAGGTAGTCCTCGACCGGGCCGCGCAGGGCCGGATCGGCGATGAAGTGGGCCGAGTGGACCGGCGCCGGGAGATAGCCCCGCGCGATCTTGTGCTGCCCTTGGGCGCCGGCCTCGACCCGGGCCAGGCCCTGGCCGATCGCCCACTCGATGGCCTGATAGTAGCAGAGCTCGAAGTGCAGGAAGGGCACGTCCTCGACGCAGCCCCAGTTGCGCCCGAACAGGCAGTCGCCGCCGATCAGGTTCAGGGCCCCGGCGATCCAGCGTCCGTTCCGCCGCGCCATGATCAGGAGCACCCGGTCCGCCATCCGCTCGCCCAGGAGGGAAAAGAAGAGCCGATTGAGATAAGGCCGTCCCCACTTCCGCGACCCGGTGTCCACGTAGAAGCGGAAAAAGGCGTCCCAGTGCTCTTCGGTCAGGTCGGCGCCGGTCAGGCAGAATATCTCCAGCCCCTGCCCCGCATCGCGCCGCTCGCGCCGGATGGTCTTGCGCCGCCCGGAAGACAGGTCGGCGAGGAAGTCATCGAAGGTCGCGTAGCCCCGGTTGAGCCAGTGGTACTGCTGGCCCTCGCGCAGGGCCATACCCGCCTCGCCCAGCCAGTTCCACTCGTCGCGGGTCGGGAAGTTCACGTGCAGGCCCGACGCCCCGTAGCGCTCGCAGACGGTCAGGGCGCCGCCCAGGAGGGCCTTGCGTCCGACGTCGGCGTCCACGTCCGGCCGGACCAGCAGGCGCGGGCCGGTGGCGGGTGTGAAGGGCGCTGCAGAGAGGAGCTTCGGGTAGTACCGGCCGCCGGCTCGCTCGTAGGCGTCAGCCCAGGCGTGGTCGAAGATGTACTCCCCCTGGCTGTGCCCCTTCAGGTAGAGGGGCATGACGGCGGCGACCCGACCGGCCTCGTCCTCCACAGCCAGGTGCTGGGGACCCCACCCCTGGGTCTCCACGGCGCAACCCGCCTCTTCAACGCAATCGAGAAAATCGAAACAGATGAAGGGGTTGAAAGGCTGATCTTCACTCAGGGCGCAAGCGTCCCATTCCGCCCGGCCGATCTCGGCGATGCGGCGGCTGATGCGCACCGCAGGCTTCAGATTCACGCCCGGAAACCCTCGAAGATGACGTTGTCGCAGTGCGGCCGGGCGGCTTGCGCCTGCTCGGGCGTCCGCGCCGTCCAGGCCACCACCGGCATGCCGGCCTTACGATGGGCGGCGACCTCGGGATTGGCCACCGTGTCCAGGCTCATGGCCAGGAAGTGCGGTCGGGCGATGGGTACATGCTCCAGCCGGGCGAAGGCCTTGCGTTGCTCCGGCGAGATGTGTGTGGCCTCGTCGTTCCACCGATAGCTGTCCAGGCCGCGCAGGACTCCGGGGAACCGGTCGGCGAACCAGGCGTGGCTGTAGGGATTGAAGCCGATGACGCAGGTGGGGCCGGCGTGATCCATGAGGATCTCGTGGACCCTCTGCTCGAGGGGACCGACTTCGCCGAACGGGGTCTTGAGTTCGACGTGAACCATGGCCCGATGACCAATCAGGGCCAGGGCCTCGAGCAAGGTCGGGATGGTCTCTTCCGTGCCTTTCAGGGACATCTCAGAGATGTCGGCGGCGGTGTGGTCCCTGACCCTTCCCTCACGGCCCGTCATCCGCTTCAGGGTGTTGTCGTGGAAGACAACCGCCTCGCCGTCCGCGGTGATGTGGACGTCCAGCTCGATGCTGTAGCCGGCCTGGCAGGCGGCCTGGAAGGCCCCGAGCGAGTTTTCAGGCGGGCCGTCAGGGCTCCAGAGGCCGCGATGGGCGATGGCGGGACTGAAGAGGAGATCCCAGGCCTCTCCGAACTGGGCTCTCATCGGATTTCCACCACGGCGTCGACCTCCACCGCGAAGTTCAACGGCAGGCGGTAGACGCCCACGGCCGAGCGCGCATGACGGCCGGCGTCGCCGAAGGCCAGGACCATCACGTCCGAGGCGCCGTTCACCACCTTGGGAATGTCGAAGAAGTCCGGTCCGGCCTGGACGAAGCCCCCCAGCTTGACCACCCGCACCAGGCGGTCGAGGTCGCCGTCGCAGGCGGCCTTCATCTGGGCGATCAGGTTGATCCCGCAGAGGCGGGCGGCGCCCTGGGCGGCCTCCAGGTCGACCTCCACCCCTACTGTGCCCTTCACGCCCCCCGTTGCGTCGACCGACACCTGGCCGGAAATGTGGACCAGGGCCCCGCTCCGGACAAAGGGAACATAGTTCGCGACGGGCGCGACCGGGACCGGAAGGACGATACCGGCGGCGGTGAGACGGGCTTCAACCTCGGACATGGGGCCAGACTATCCCTTCGATGGTGCGCCGGACAGGCCGGCCTTTCGGAAATCAGCTCTGGGGCGGGGTATCCCCGCCCTTCAGGACCCGCTTGGCCTCGTCCGAACGGGCCGCGGCGGGCGGACAGGCGTCACCCAGGCGCCGGGCGGTGGTGGTGGCGGTCCCGGCCAGGGGGATGCCGGCGATCCGGGTCGAGAGGGCGAGCTTCAGGCGAAAGGTGTCGGGCGAATAGCCGCCGCTGGCGGTGACGTCCGCAACCTGGCCCTCCTTGGTGCTGCAGCTGCCCTTGAGGAGGATCTTGCCATCTCCCACCGCACGGGAGGGATAGGTGCAGGCATAGTGCCGGTTGGAGGGCGAGGTCATGAACTTGTTGATCTCGGAAGCCACCAGGCAGCGCTGTTCGACCTTCTTCTGAGTGATGACCACAGTGAAGACGTTGGTCAGTTCCCAATAGCCAGGACGCGGACGCCCGACGCTGTCCGCCGCGACGGGCGCAGCAAGGGCGAGGGCCGAAAGCCCGGCGGCCAGCGCCATCCCTATCCGCATCATCATGCCGCATCCCTTCCTTCGACCCGCCGCTGGCTGGCCTTGCCGGGTCACCGGCTGTAAACCACGCCCAGACATGGGGTGTCGATTGCCTGATTCCGACCCGACCGCGCCAGCCGCATCATCCGCAGCCGCCGCCCTGGAGCTGACGGTCGTCGTTCCGACCTTCAATGAGCGGGCGAATGTCCGCAAGCTGATCAGCCTTGTCGAGGCGGCCCTGGGCCAGACCCGCTGGCAGGTCATCTTCGTGGACGATGACTCCCCGGACGGGACCGCCGCCGAGGTCAAGGCGGTGGCGGCGGTGGATCCCCGGGTGCAGTGCCTGCACCGGGTCGGCCGCCGGGGACTCGCGGGAGCCGTGATCGAGGGGATCATGGCCAGCGCCGCCCCCTTCGTGGCGGTGATGGACGGCGACCTCCAGCATGACGAGACCCTGCTGCCAGCCATGCTGGACGCCCTGCGCACGGGCGGGGCGGACCTGGCCGTCGGCAGCCGTTACTGCGGCGGGCCCGGCGCAGACGCCTCCGCCCTCGGCGCGCGCCGCGAAGCCGGAAGCCGGCTGGCCAACTGGCTGGGCCGCCAGGTCCTGAAGGCCGACCTGAGCGACCCCATGAGCGGCTTCTTCATGGTCCGGCGCTCGGCCGTGGAGGTCGTCGCCCAGCGCCTTTCGACCTCGGGCTTCAAGGTCCTGTTCGACATCGTCGCTTCGCAGGACCGGCCCCTGAAGATCGTCGAGCTGCCCTACACCTTCCGGGCCCGGGAGGCCGGGGACTCCAAGCTCGATAACGGGGTTGTGGTCCAGTACCTGGGCCTGCTGGTCGCCAAGCTCAGCAAGGACGTCATCTCGCCGCGGTTCCTCATGTTCGCTATGGTTGGCGCCAGCGGCGTGGTGGTGCACCTCGCCATCCTGAGAAGCCTGCTGGATATCGGCTTCTCCTGGGCCCAGACCCTGGCGGCGATCGGGGCCATGACCTCGAACTACCTCATCAACAACGCCGTGACCTATCGCGACCGGCGCCTGAGGGGGCTGAAGCTGATCTCGGGCTACATCAAGTTCTGCGTGCTCTGCAGTGTGCCGCTGGCGGCCAATGTCGCGGTTGCGACCGTTGTCTTTGAGCGCGGCCCGGCCTGGTGGGTGGCGGGGCTGGCCGGCGCCGTCGTCGCCGCCGCTTGGAACTATGTCACGACCTCGAAGGCGGTCTGGTGAGGCTGGACGCCGTCCGGGGCCTCTGGCTGCTGATCCTGGCGCTGAGCGCGCTGCGGCTCTGGGCGGCGGCCGTGATCCCCCTGACCGAGGACGAGGCCTATTACCGGCTTTGGTCGCAGAACCTTCACCTGGGCTATTACGACCATCCGCCGATGATCGCCTGGTGGATCCGGCTCGGAACCCTTCTGGCCGGAGACACCCCCCTCGGCGTTCGCCTGCTGCCGGTCCTGGGGGCGGCGGCCACCACCTGGCTGACCGCGGATCTTGCCCGACGGCTTGGCGGAAGCGCCCGGACGGGCCTGGTCGCGGCCCTGGCCTACAACGCCATGCTGACCATCGGCGCCGGCGGCCTCATCGCCACGCCGGACGCCCCGGCCATCTTCTTCTGGGCCGCCACCCTGGCGGTGCTGGGACGGATCTTCGCCGGCGGAAGCCCGCGCCTGTGGCTGCTGGCCGGGACCCTGGCGGGACTGGCCTGCATCTCCAAGTACTCCGCCCTCTTCCTCGCGCCCGGAATTGTCCTGTGGCTGGCCAGCTCCGCCGAAGGGCGGCGCAGGCTGCTCACCCCCTGGCCCTGGATGGCCATCGCCCCGGCAGGGGCGATCTTCGCCACCAACCTCGCCTGGAACGCCGCGAACGGCTGGCTGACCTTTGAGAAACAGTTCGGACGGGTCGAGCCCTCGCAGTTCAGGCCCGCCTACCTGGGTGAGTTCCTCAGCACACAGTTCGTCCTCCTGAATCCCCTCATCGCGGTCCTGGCGGGCGCCGGGGTCTGGGCCGCGATCCGCAATCGGGGCCGGGTGGCAGGCATGGACCTTTCCCTGCCCCTGCTGGCCGCCCTGCCCTTCTGCCTCTACCTGGCCCTGCACAGCCTGCATGACCGGGTGCAGGCGCACTGGCCCGCGACGGTCTTTGCGGCCTTCGCCCTGGCCGCCGCAGCGGCGCTCCAGGCCCGCCCCGGGGGCTGGCGGCCGAGGGTGTTCGGGGCCGGCCTCGCCCTGGGCGCCGTCGCCATGGCCGGGACCCTGGCATGGGGGGGGCT
>CANGRP010000184.1 GCA_947456005.1 Caulobacteraceae bacterium | reverse complement strand
TGCACGGCTATGGCCTCGAACTCATGAACGGCGCCAATGGGCCGCGCGACCCCGCCGCCGCGGTGGGCTGGATCCGGCGGGCGGCCGAGGCGGGGCTGGTCGGAAGCCAGTTCAATCTCGGGGCCGTCTACGAGCGCGGCATGGGGGTCCCCCAGGACCTCCGCCAGGCCTTCGTCTGGTACTCCCGCGCCGCCGAGAGCGGCGATGGCGAGGCCCTTCGCCAGGTCGAGCGCCTGAGGCCGCTTCTCTCGGCCGCCGCCGCCAAGTCGCCCGAAGACATCCGGCTCGCCCAGCGGGCCCTGGGGCGATTGGGATACTATTCCGGCCCTGCGGACGGCGCCGCCTCACCCCAGCTGAGGTCCGCCATCGAGGCCTACCAGAAGGATCAGAAGGCGCCCGCGACGGGCCTCCTCGATGACGCCACCCTTCGGCGCCTGGCCATGTTGGGCCGCTAGATCATGTTCCGATAAGTGGGAACGGGTGATCGGATCGAAGCATGATCTCACTTCATGGACCTGGAGCCTGTCTTGCCCCTTCAGACGTTCCGTCTGAAGGGAACAGGCTCTAGGGCGGCCGGAGGACGGACCTGCTGGACGTCTATCTCCCCATCGCCGAGATCTCCGTCAACGCCCCCCTGCTGGTCGCCGCCGGCGCCCTGGTGGGCTTCCTCTCGGGCATGTTCGGCATCGGCGGCGGTTTCCTGATGACGCCGATCCTGCTCTTCCTCGGAGTCCCCGCGCCCGTCGCCGTGGCCAGCATGGCCGGGCATGTCGCCGCCTCCTCGACCTCCAGCGTCCTGGCCTATTCGGCCAGCCGGGCCGTCGACTTCCGGATGGGCGGCGTGCTGGCCGCCGGAGGGGCCGTCGGCGCCTTCGCCGGGGTGGAGGTCTTTCGCTGGCTTCGTCTGGCTGGCCAGGCCGACCTGGCGGTCGCCCTGGCCTACCTGGTCTTTCTTGGCGTCATCGGGACCCTCATGCTCCGCGAGTCGGTCGGAGCCCTGCTCCGCCGTCGGCGCGGCGAGGCCGACCCCGGGTCGGCCCAGAAGCGTCCGGTCCTGCTCTATGGGCTTCCCTTCCGCATCCGGTTCCCTCGTTCCCGCCTCTACATCAGCGTCCTCCCGCCTCTGGCCCTGGGCGTCTTCGCGGGCCTCCTGTCGTCGGTGATGGGGGTCGGCGGCGGCTTCATCCTTGTCCCGGCGATGATCTACCTCCTGCGCATGCCCGCCGGGGTCGTCGTCGGAACCAGCCTGTTCCAGATCATCCTGACCACTTCCCTGACCACCCTGCTGCAGGCCGGGCGCAACCAGACCGTCGACATCGTGCTGACAGGGCTCCTCGTCCTCGGCGGCGTCTTCGGCGCCCAGCTCGGCGCCCGCGCGTCCTCGCGGTTCCGCGCCGAGGAACTGCGCATCCTGCTGGCCCTCATCATCCTCTCCATCGGCCTGTCCATGGGGGTGCGCCTCATCCTGTCGCCGGGCGATCCCTTCGTCCTTCTGCCGGCGGGCGCCTGACATGGCTGACCTTCCTCCCGCAGCGCCACCGATCCAGCGCCTCGCCGACCTGACCAACGCCAACATCGAGGTCAACGCCGGGTACTCCGGGGCCAGCATCTCGGTGTTCGGGGCGGTCTTTGACCCGAAGGGCAACCCGGCGGACGTGGTCGTGGTGGTCCGTGGGCCCGACCAGCCAGTCTCCATCGCCCGGCGGGAGCGTCGGGCCGGCCTCTGGCTCAATGGCGAGCCAGCCGACGTCTCGGGGGCTCCCGGTTTTCATCTCACCGCCGCCAGCCGGACTCTCTCCCGGATCGCCGATCCCCGGACCCTGAACCAGGCCGGCGTCGGGCTCGAGAGTCTGCCCTTCTCTGTGCCGGGAGGCGCGGAGTACCGGCAGGCCTTCATCCGGTTGAAGGTCCGGGAGGGCCTGTACCTCGAGGACCCCGGCGGCGTCGATTTTGTCGACCGGGGACTGTTCCGCGCCGAGGTGGACCTTCCGGTCTCGGCTCCGGTCGGTCAGTACCGGGTGGAGGTCCTTCTCTTCCAGGACGGCCAGCCGGTGGCCCGTCGCGGCCGTGACCTCACCATCGAGAAGGTGGGTGTCGAGCGCCTCATCTCGGGTTTTGCCCAGCAGAGGCCCTGGGCCTATGGTATGGTGTGCGTGCTGATAGCGCTCGCCGCCGGCTGGGCGGCCTCTGCGGCCTTCAGGAGGGTGTGATGCCCGTGGCTCCCGCACCGGTCTGGGTCCTGGCCTTGGTCGGTCTCGCTGGCTTTCCGGTCGCCGCCGTCGTCTATGCCTTCGGGCCTGCCGACCTGCGTTTCGCCGCGATCCATGTGCTCCTGACCTGGTCCGCGGTCGTGCTGGGCTTCCTTGGCGGAATCCGCTGGAGTCAGGAGTCCGTCCGCGAACCGCCGCGCTTCCTGCGCTTGGCCGCAGCCATGCTGCCGCCCCTGGCGGGCGGTGGTCTTCTCCTGGCCCGGGACTACCTTGCGGCGGACTGGATCATCGGCGGTTTCATCGCCGCCTACCTCGCGGCTTGGCTCTTCGACCGGGCGCCCCAGACCCTCTCCCGCTATCCCGCCTTGATGACGATCCTGACCTTCTCGGCCTGCGTCTCCCTGGCCCTGGCGCTTGAGAAGGCCCTGCGCATCTAGCTGCGGTCCGGTCTGAGCGATCGGGCGCCGGCCGCATGCACCCGGCGGTCCCCCAGGGCCGCCACCACGGGCGGCCGTGCGAACAGGCCCGCAAAGGCAGGGTCGAGCACGTTCAGTCCCCCGGTGAAGGCGCCGTAGGCTGGCAGGATCGCCCGCTCCCCATCTGTCACCAGGCACCGCCTCCGCACCGCGCCCCTGGGCGTGGCGATGCGGGCGCAGGGATGCAGGTGGCCGGCGATTTCACCCGGCGCCGGCGCCGGCAGGGGTTCATGCCGCAGGATGAGACCGCCCAGCCGCACCTCCGCCGCCGCTTCGCCCGGCAGGTCGTCGTCAGGCTCGGGGTCGTGGTTGCCGGTGATCCAGACCAGTCCCGCCGCCCCGCCCAGATCGTCCAGGACCTGGCGGTCCTCTTCCGACATCCGACGGGAGGCCTCGCGATCGTGGAAGGCGTCGCCCAGGAAGAGGATCCGCTCCGGCGCCACAGCCGCCGTATCCGCCGCCAGTCGCCGCAGGGTCTCCCGGGTGTCCAGCGGCGGCAGGAGCTGGCCCCGGCCGGCGAAGGCCGAGCCCTTCTCCAGGTGCAGGTCGGCCACGACCAAGGCGGAATGTCCCTGCAGCAGAAGCGCTCCCGAAGACAGGAGACGCGCGGCCTCGCCCGCCAGGACCAGCTCCAGGCTCCCGTCGGAAGCGGGGCGAAGGCCGAGGGCCTCCACCGCGTTCACGCCAGGGCCTCGGCGATCAGTTCGCTCTCGGCCTCGGCCAGGATGGCGTCGCCCGCCTGGCCCGGAGAGCGCTCCTTGCCGATCTCCATCAGCATGGGCACGGCGAAGGGGGACAGACGGTTGAGCCGGACATGGCGGACCCGCCCCGCCACCCGGGCGAGCAGGTCGCCCAGCCGGCCGGCGTCGATCATGCCCTCGGCGGCGTCCTGGCGGGCGCAGCGCAGGAGCAGGTGGTCCGGCTGGTGGCGCCGGAGCACGTCGTAGATCAGGTCCGTGGAAAAGGTCACCTGCCGCCCCGACTTCCGCGGTTCGCCGGGAAACCGCCGCTCGATCAGGCCGGCGATGATGGCGCACCCCTTGAAGGCGCGCTTCATCATGAAGCTTTCGGCCAGCCAGTCCTCCAGGTCGTCGCCCAGCATGTCCTGGGCGAACAGGTCGTCCATGCCGACCTCGTCCATGGGCTTCAGGGACCAGACGGCCAGGGCGTAGTCGTTGCAGACAAAGCCCAGGGGCTGGGCGCCCGCCCGCTCCAGCCGCCGGGTCAGCAGCATGGCCAGGGTGGTGTGGGCCAGCCGCCCCTCGAAGGGATAGGCCACGAGGAAGTGGCGGCGTCCCCGCGGGAAGGTTTCCACCAGCATCTCGTCCTCGGCCACGATCCGCGAGTGGCGGCGCTGCAGGCCCAGCCATTCGCGCACGTCCGGGGGCAGGACCGCCCAGGCCGAGGCGTCCGACATCATCCGCCTCACCCTGCGGGCGAGGTGGCTGGACAGGGCGAACTTGGAGCCGCCCCAGGAGGGCATCTTCGGGTCCGAGTCCCGGGCGGGCCGCACCAGGACGTCCATGCCCGTGATGCCCGCCAGGCTCCAGACCTGGCCGGCGAAGACGAAGGTGTCCCCCGGGTCCAGCATTTCGAAATAGCCCTCTTCGATCTCGCCGATCTTGCGGCCGCCGACGAGGCGCGCACCCTGGGCGATCCGGACCGAGAGCATCTCCGGCGACAGGATGGCGCCCAGGTTCAGCCGGTGACGCCGGGCCGTGTCGCCATTGCGCACCGTCCAGCGGCCCTCGGGGTTGCGCACCATCCGGCGGAAGCGGTCATAGGCTTGGAGGGCGTAGCCGCCCGTGGCGGTGAGGTCGAGGGTAAGGTCGAAGTCCGCGGTGGACAGGCCCCGGTAGGGCCCGGCGGTGCGCGCTTCTGTCAGCATCGCCGCCTCTTCGAAGGGCTCGGCGCAGGCGCAGCCCAGCAGGTGCTGGGCCAGGACGTCCAGGGCGCCGGTCCGCAAGGGCTCGCCGTCCAGCCGGTTCTCGGCGATGCACTCCCGGGCCGCCTGGCACTCCAGGGTCTCGAAGCGGTTGGCGGGCACGAAGAGGGCGCGGCTGGGCTCGTCCAGGCGGTGGTTGGCCCGGCCGATCCTCTGCACCATGCGGCTGGCGCCCTTGGGCGAGGCCAGCTGGATGACCAGGTCCACGTCGCCCCAGTCGATGCCAAGGTCCAGGGTCGAGGTGCAGACCACCGCCTTCAGCTCGCCCCGGGCCATGGCCGCCTCGACCTTGCGCCTTTGCTCGGGCGCCAGGCTGCCATGATGCAGGGCGATGGGCAGGTTGTCCTCGTTCAGCTTCCACAGCTCCTGGAAGGCGAATTCGGCCTGGAAGCGGGTGTTGACGAAGACCAGGGCCGTCCGGGCCCTGCGGATGGCGTCGTAGACCTCGGCCATGGCGTGCTGGGCCGTGTGCCCCGCCCAGGGCGTGCGCCCGTTGGACAGCAACAGATCCACCTCCGGCGGGGCGCCGGGCGGGCCGCGGACCAGGTCCACGGGCCGGTCGCCACAGCCCATCCACCGGCGGATGACGTCCGGGTCGTCGACGGTCGCCGACAGGCCGATGCGCCGCATGCCCGGCGCCAGGGCCGACAGGCGCGCTAGCCCCAGGG
>CANGRP010000183.1 GCA_947456005.1 Caulobacteraceae bacterium | reverse complement strand
GCCGCCGGCCATGGCGCAGCGCACTGGGTGGCCGAGCGCGTCAGCTCCATCGCCCTCATCCCGCTGACCCTCTGGATGATCTACGCCGCCCTGGTGATCTCCCGGACCGACTATGACGGCGCTGTGGCCTTTGTCACCTATCCGGTCAACGCCGTGATGATCGTCCTGGTCCTCGTGGTTTCCGGCTGGCACATGCACGCCGGCGCCCGGGTGATCATCGAAGACTACATGCACAAGATGCTCGGTCGGTCGGCCCTTCTGATCCTCAACCTCTTCCTCGCCGTTCTCCTGACCGCCCTGGCGGTCTTCTCCGTCCTCAAGGTCGCGCTCGGAGGCGCTCTCTGACGTCATGGCCACTTACGAATTCATCGATCACAAGTTCGACGTCGTCGTGGTGGGCGCCGGGGGCTCCGGCCTGCGGGCGGCCCTGGGCTGCGCCCAGGCGGGCCTGAAGACGGCCTGCATCACCAAGGTCTTCCCGACCCGGTCCCACACCGTGGCGGCCCAGGGCGGCATTTCGGCCAGCCTCGGCAATATGGGCGAGGATGACTGGCGCTGGCACATGTACGACACCGTCAAGGGGTCGGACTGGCTGGGCGACCAGGACGCCATCGAGTACCTGTGCCGGAACGCCCCGGCGGCCGTGTACGAGCTGGAGCACTGGGGCGTGCCCTTCTCGCGCACCCCCGACGGCAAGATCTACCAGCGCGCCTTTGGGGGCATGACCCGCAACTTCGGCGAGGCCCCGATCCAGCGCACCTGCGCCGCGGCGGACCGCACGGGCCACGCCATGCTGCACACCATGTACGGCCAGTCCCTGGCCCACGACACCCAGTTCTTCATCGAGTACTTCGCCCTCGACCTGATCATGGACGAGGGCGTCTGCCGGGGGGTCACCGCCTGGAAGCTGGATGACGGCACCCTGCACCGCTTCCAGGGGCAGATGGTCATCCTGGCCACGGGCGGCTACGGCCGGGCCTACTTCTCGGCCACCAGCGCCCATACCTGCACCGGCGACGGCGGCGGCATGACCCTGCGCGCCGGCCTGCCCCTTCAGGACATGGAGTTCGTCCAGTTCCACCCCACCGGCATCTATGGCGCCGGCTGCCTGATCACCGAGGGCGCCCGGGGCGAGGGCGGCTACCTGACCAACTCCGAGGGCGAGCGCTTCATGGAGCGCTATGCGCCCACCGTGAAGGACCTGGCGCCCCGCGACATGGTCAGCCGGGCCATGACCATCGAGATCCGTGAAGGCCGCGGCGTGGGCCCGAACAAGGACCACATCCACCTGCACCTCGACCACCTGGACCCCAAGGTCCTGGCCGAGCGCCTGCCGGGCATCTCCGAGAGCGCCCGAATCTTCGCCGGCGTCGACGTGACCAAGCAGCCCATCCCGGTCCTGCCGACCGTGCACTACAACATGGGCGGCATCCCGACGAACTTCTACTCGGAGGTGGTCACCCGGGTGGGGGATGATCCCGACCGCGTGGTCCCCGGCCTGATGTCCGTGGGCGAGGCGGCCTGCGTCTCGGTGCACGGCGCCAACCGGCTGGGCTCCAACAGCCTGATCGACCTGGTGGTGTTCGGACGCTCCGCAGCCCTCAGGGCGGCGGATATCCTGAAGCCCGGCGCTTCCCAGCCCGAGCTCAAGCCCTCCATGACCGATGGTCACCTGGCCCGCTTTGACCGTCTCCGTCATGCGGATGGCTCGACCACGACGGCCGCCCTGCGGCTGGAGATGCAGCAAGCCATGCAGGAGGACGCCGCCGTCTTCCGCACGAGCGACAGCCTCGCCTCGGGCGTCAAGCGCCTGCAGGCGGTCCAGGACAAGCGCAAGGACATCAAGGTGTCCGACCGCGGGCTGATCTGGAACACCGACCTGGTGGAGACCCTCGAGTTCGAGAACCTGGTGGTCCAGGCCGTGGTCACCGTCGCCGGCGCCGCCAACCGCACCGAGAGCCGCGGGGCGCACGCCCACGAGGATCATCCCGACCGGGACGACTCCAACTGGATGAAGCACACCCTGACCTGGATGGACGATGTCACGGGCAAGGTGGTGATCGATTACCGCCCGGTCCACGACTACACCATGACCAACGACATTGCGCCGATCCCGCCCAAGACGCGGGTCTACTGAGGCCGCGGACGCAGACGGAATTCTAGGAAAGCACGCCAAATGGTCGAACTCGCCCTGCCGAAGAACTCCCGGGTCCAGAAGGGTCGCCACCATCCGGCGCCCGCCGGCGCGAAGAAGGTCAAGACCTTCCGGATCTACCGCTACGACCCGGAAGGGACCGGCAACCCCCGCTGGGACACCTATGAGGTCGATGTGGCGGCCTGCGGCCCCATGGTCCTGGACGTCCTGATCCACATCAAGAACACCATGGACCCGACCCTGACCTTCCGGCGCTCCTGCCGCGAGGGGGTCTGCGGCTCCTGCGCCATGAATATCGGCGGCCGGAACACCTTGGCGTGCACCCACGGTCACGAAGAGGTCCCGGGCTCGACCTGCCAGGTCAGCCCCCTGCCGCACATGCCCGTGGTCAAGGACCTGGTCCCCGACCTGACCCACTTCTATGCCCAGTACGCCTCCATCGAGCCCTGGCTGCACACCACCACGCCGGAGCCCCAGACCGAGTGGGTCCAGAGCCCGCAGGACCGCGAGAAGCTGGATGGCCTCTACGAGTGCATCCTGTGCGCCTGCTGCTCCACCTCCTGCCCGAGCTACTGGTGGAACGGCGACCGCTATCTGGGCCCCGCCACCCTCCTGCATGCCTATCGCTGGCTGGCGGACAGCCGGGACGAGGCCACCGGGGAGCGGCTGGACGCCCTTGAGGACCCCTTCAAGCTCTATCGCTGCCACACCATCATGAACTGCGCCCAGGTCTGCCCCAAGGGGCTCAACCCCGCCAAGGCGGTGGCCGAGGTGAAAAAGATGATGGCGGAGCGGCTGGTCTGACGGCTGGACGCGGCCCTTCCGGCGAATCCCGTAAGTTGACGGTCCCGTCACTTTTCTGCATCTGGTCTCCATGACCTCGCCAGACGCACATGTCGTGATCGTCGGGGCCGGCCACGCCGGCGGAACCCTCGCGGCCCTGCTGCGCCAGTACGGGCACGCCGGGCCCGTGACCCTTGTGGGCGAGGAGCCGATTCCGCCCTACCAGAGACCCCCGCTCTCCAAGGCCTGGCTGAAGGGCGAGGCCGACGCGGAGACCCTGGCCCTGAAGCCCCTGGAATTCTACGCCGAGAACCGGATCGACTTTCGCCCCTCAGTGTGCGGCGTGCGGATCGATCGCGACCAGAAGAGGCTGGCGCTCTCGGACGGAACCGACCTGGCCTACGACATCCTGGTCCTCGCCACCGGCGCCCGGCCGATCCGCCTGCCGATCCCCGGCGCGGACCTGGAGGGAATCCTCGAGCTGCGCACGGCGGCGGACGCAGAGGCCCTGAAGGGCGCGCTTGGCCCGGGCCGGACCATGGCCGTCGTGGGCGGCGGCTATATCGGGCTTGAGGCCGCGGCCTCGGCCCGCGCCCTCGGCGCCGACGCCGTAGTGCTGGAGCGCGAGCCCCGGATCCTGGCGCGGGTGGCGGGCGAGGTCCTGTCGACCTTCTTCCGGACCCTGCACGAGGGCCATGGCGTGCAGTTCCTGACCGGGGCCTCGGTGACGGGCTTCCGCGGCGAGGCCGGCAGGGTGACCGGCGTAGAGCTGGCCGATGGCCGGGTGATCGACTGCGACCTGGCCCTGGTGGGCGTGGGCGCCGTCCCGAACCAGGAGCTGGCCCAGGAGGCGGGCCTGGCGGTGAACCGCGGGGTGGTCGTCGACCTGGAGGCGCGCACCTCGGACCCGTCCATCTTCGCCATTGGCGACGTAACGCTGCGGCCCATGCCGATCTATGGCCGGGACTTCCGGATGGAAAGCGTCCCCAACGCCCTGGAGCAGGCCAAGCAGGCGGCCTGCGCCATCACCGGCCGGCCGGCTCCGGCCGGCGAGACCCCCTGGCAGTGGTCCGACCAGTACGACATCAAGCTGCAGATCGCGGGCTACAACTTTGATTCGGACCAGACCCTCGTGCGCGGCGATCCGGGCTCGGGACGGTTCGCGATCTTCCACCTCAAGGGCGACCAGGTCCAGGCGGTGGAGGCGATCAACTCGCCGCCGGAGTTCATGATGGGGCGGCAACTCATCGGCTCCCGCAGGCCTGTGGACAAGCAGAGGCTTGCGGACCCTTCGATTTCCATGAAAGAGGTCGCCGCGGCATAGATCCGGCGAGGCAAGGAAAGACCAGATGGCCAAGATCACCTTCATTCAGCACGACGGGACCGAGCACGTCCACGAGGGCAAGACCGGCCTGTCGGTCATGGAAGTCGCGGTGAAGAACAACGTGCCGGGCATCGACGCCGACTGCGGCGGCGCCTGCGCCTGCGCGACCTGCCATGTCTATGTGGACGCGGCCTGGCTCGAGAAGACCGGCGAAAAGACCGCCATGGAGGAGTCCATGCTGGACTTCGCCGAGGGCGTGGAGCCCAACAGCCGGCTGGCCTGCCAGATCAAGATCGCGGATGGCCTCGATGGCCTGGTGGTCCGGCTTCCCGAGAGCCAGCACTAGGCTCTCCGCCGGGGAGGCGGCCGCAGGGCGGCCTCCCTGTCCCTCCGCCGGCCTCAGAACTCCAGTTCTGGATGCCCCGCCGCGCCTTCCGCCCTTTTCGGAAGGTGGCAGGTGAAGGTTGCGCCTGAGCCGGGCTCACTCTCGAGCGCGACCCAGCCGCCGTGGAGCTCCACCAGCGCCTTGACGAGCGCCAGGCCCAGGCCGGGCCCGCCGCGTTCCCGTCCGACGAACCTGTCGAAGATGTTGGCTTGCACGTGGAAGGGGATGCCCCGTCCGGTGTCGGTCACCTGGATCTGGACCTCCCCCAGGGTGCGCCGGGCGCTGAGGGTGATCCGCCCGCCCTTGGGGGTCTGCCCCAGGGCGTTGAGGATGAGGTGATCCAGCACCTGGGAGAGTCTCCGGGCGTCCCCCCGGATCAGGCCCAGGTCATCCGGGCAGGCGGAGGAGAGTCCCACCTCGCCCGTCTCCGCATCCTCGCTCCAGCGGACGGAGGCGGCCTCCAGCAACCGGGCGACGTTCACGTCCTCGAGGTCCAGCGCCATCTCGCCCGCGTCGATCTGGGCCATGTCGAGGACGTCGTCGATGGAGCGGCCCAGCTGTTCGGCCGCCTGCCGGATGGCGCCGGCGTGGCTGAGGGCCCGCCCGGGGAGCTGGTCTCCAAGGCCCTCCATCAGCTCCGAATAGCCGATGATGGTCGTCAGCGG
>CANGRP010000182.1 GCA_947456005.1 Caulobacteraceae bacterium | reverse complement strand
GCCATCTCCTGCCCCTTTTCGGAGCGACGCCCGATCCTGGCCGTGTGGTGCGCGACGGTAACGTCATCACCGGCGGCGGCGTCACGGCGGGGATCGATTTCGCCCTGACCGTCCTGGCGGAGGTCGGCGGCGAGGACCTGGCGAAGACGCTGCAGCTGGGCCTGGAATACGCCCCCGCCCCGCCCTTTGAGTCCGGTCGTCCGGAGACAGCCCCGGCGGCGATCCTCGAAGCCTACAAGACCCGCATGGCGCCCATGATACCCCGCCGCGAGGCCGAGGCGCGAGAGGCGGCGGCGCGGCTGAAGGGACAGGCGGGGACCTGAGGCGTCGAGCCCCGGAAGCGTCGTTCAGGCCGGAACCAGCCGCCCGGCGCCATTCTCGACTGCGAAGGCGGCCCGCGTGCTGAGGACGCCGCCCGGCCGGGTGACCTGGTCGAGGACCTTGAACTCCGTCCGCCAGACCTCCGGGCTCACGTCGCAGACGACGTAGCCCCGCTGGGCGTTGTTGAACTTCAGGAAGGGGTTGTCGGCCAGGTAGCGGCGGCCGTCCGCGCGCTGGTCCACCCCGTCGCCACCGGAACTGATGGAGGTGGCGACGAACTCCACGGCCAGGGGCGCGCCGGCGGGGTTGCGGCTGTCGCGGAACACCTCTCCGGCATAGTGCTGGTGCTCGTCCCCCGTGAGGATGACGGTGTTGCCGATCCGCCGGTCCCGGAGGTGGGCGAGAAGCCGGGCCCGGGGCACGGCGTAACCCGCCCAGGTGTCGAGGTTGTAGCCGGGCTCGGGCCCTTCCCGGCGCTCCAGGTCCATGACCATGACCTGCTGGGCCAGGACCTTCCACCGCGCCTGTGAGCGGGCGAGATTGCGGAACAGCCAGGCCTCCTGCGCCTGACCCAGAACCTGTGCAGCGGGGTCCCGGACGGCGTCGCAGGTGGTGGCCCACTTGTCGCCGCAGGGCTGGTCGGTGCGGTGGGACCGGGTGTCGAGGAAGTTGAGGTCGAGCAGCCCGCCCCAGGCGGCGTTCCGGTAGACCTGCATCCGGACGCCCCGGGGAAAGGACGAGGCCCGCAGGGGCATGTGCTCGTAATAGGCCTGCAGGGCGATCTGCCGGCGGAGGTTGAAAACCTCGGGGGGCGTCCCGTCCTGGTCCTTTTCCCCGGCCCAGTTGTTGTCGATCTCGTGGTCGTCCCAGGTGCAGAACCAGGCGGTGGAGGCGTGGCTGGCCTGCAGGTCCGGGTCCATCTTGTACTGGGCGTAGCGACGGCGGTAATCGTCCAGCGAGTAGATCTCCCCGCCGAGATGGGCGCGGGGGGACCCAGGCCGGGGCGGGGCGGCCGCGCCGCGGCCCTCGTAGATGTAGTCGCCATAGCAGTAGATGAAGTCGAGGGCCTCCTCGGCGACCTTCCGGTGCGCAGTGTACAGGCCCTGCTCGTAGGACTGGCAGCCAACGACGCCAAAGCGCGCCCGGGAGGGACTGGCCGACCGCGCCGGGGTGGTCTTCGCGCGGCCGGGGGGGGAGGCCTCGCCCCCGGCCAGGAAGCGGTAGGTGTAGTCCCGCTCCGGCTCCAGACCGGTCACCTCCACATGGACGGAGTGTCCGAGCTCGGGGCGGGCAAGGGCCTCGCCCCGTCGCACGATCTGGGTGAAGCCCGGGTCGGCAGCCACCTCCCAGACGACGGGAACCGGAACTGGCGGTACGCCGCCGCCGGTCTCAAGGGGGCGCGGCGCCAGCCGGGTCCAGATCACGAAGCCGTCCTCGGCGGGATCACCCGCCGCGACCCCGAGCTGGAAGGGGAAGTCCGTGAAGACGGCGTTGGCCTTGGCCCGCCGGGCGGGAACGAGGCTGGTTGCGCCCGCGGCGAGGGAGAGGAGAAGACCCCGGCGTGACGGGGGCGGGGCGTGGGACATGGGACCTCCGCGAAAGGCGGCGCACACCCTAGACCGGAATTATGACAGGCCCAATCCGGCGACCGCCGCCAAGCGGCCCGCCTACCCCTCCCCGGCCTCCAGCTGCAGGAACCAGACCTTCGCTGCGCCCCAGGTGCGGGCGTCCAGGAGGGTGTAGCCCGGGGCTTCGGGTGTGGGCTCGCCGGCGCCGGTCTCCAGGACGGCGAGGGCGCCGGGGGCCAGCCAGCCGCCTTCGCGCAGGCGGGCCAGGGCGGTCTCGCCGAGGCCCTTGCCGTAGGGCGGGTCGAGGAAGGCCAGGGTGAAGGCCGGGCCGTCGGCGCCGGGGCGCACCCCCAGGTCCGTCGCGTCGCGGCGGTGGATCCGGGTGCGCCCGAACAGGGCGAAGGCCTCGGCGTTGTCGCGGATGGCGCCCCGGGCGGCGGCCTCGGTCTCCACGAAGAGGCAGAAGGCCGCGCCCCGGGAGAGGGCCTCGAAGCCCAGGGCGCCCGAACCCGCGAAGAGGTCGATGACCCGGGCGTCCGCCAGGGGCGGGGCCCAGGCGGCGTGCTCCAGGATGTTGAAGACAGCCTGCCGGGCGCGGTCGGAGGTGGGGCGGGTGCCCTGCCCCGGCGGGGCGGCGAGGCTGCGGCCCTTCAGGGCGCCGGAGACAATGCGCATGGCGGGCGGGCCTTGGTCGGGTCTAGGGTGACCGGGGATGGAAACGGACAGGGAGGTCCTGATGAGCCTGGTGACCCGCGAACGCAAGGGGGCGGCGGTCGTCCTGACCTACGCCAACCCGCCCTGGGGCACGATGACCGCGCCCGGCGCCCGACAGATGTACGCCGAGGCCAAGGCGGCCCTGGACGATCCGTCCGTACGCTGCCTGATCCTGACCGGGGGCGTGCCCGGTATCTTCATCCGGCACTACGACGTGGACGAGCTGGCCGATCTGAGCGCCCGGCTGCAGGACGGCCCGCCGCCCGCATCTCCGCGCGCCGATGCGCCTCCGCCGCCGCCTGGCTTCCTGGAGCTGACGGACATCATTGCTGCGGCGGACAAGCCGGTGGTCGCAGCCATCAACGGGCTTTGCCAGGGCGGCGGCTTCGAGCTGGCCCTGGCCTGCGATCTCCGGATCGCAACTCCGGAAGCGGAGTCGATCGGCCTGCCCGAGACGCGGATCGGTATCTTCCCGGGCGGGGGCGGCACCCAGCGCCTGCCGCGGGTCGTGGGCGAAGCCAGGGCCCTGGAGATCATCTTGCGCGGCCTGACCTTCACGGGCGCCGAGGCCCACGTCATCGGTCTGGTGCACGAGTTGGCGGCTGACCCGCTGGCCCGGGCCCTGGAGATGGCGCGCGAATGGGAGGGACGCGGGGCCGAGGGCATCGCCGCCGCCAAGCGGCTTACCCGCGCGGCCCTCGACCGCCCCCTTTCGGAGGGCCTTTCCGATGAGCGCCGGGCCTTCCTGGAGGTGACGGCGACCGATTCGGCCCGCGCGGCCCTGGAGGGCGCCCGCCGGCCGGTGGAGATCCAGAAGGTTTGACCGGCCGCGCCTTGGGCGCCGTCGCCGGCCGGCTGATGTCGGTCTTGCCGGCTCGTTCGGCGTCGGGCTTGCGGGACCCGGGTTTCCAGGACTCGGGCTTGCGGGTTCCAGGCTTCGGAGGCGGGCGCCCACCCGGCGGCTTGGGCTTGGGCCGCGCCCAGCCGACCTTGTAGGCCGGGCGGCCACGGGTTTCGGGAGCCTCGGCGGACACGATGGCCTCGCCGGCGCCCTCCCGGCGCTTCTCGGACACGGGCGCCCGGCGGCTCCACTTCGGCTTGTCGCCCTTGGGCAGGTCCTCGGGCGGGATCAGGTCGCTGAAGAGCTCGCGGATCACCCGTGGCCCCACCTCCTCGATCTCGCCCGGCGGCAGGGTGGAGAGGGCGAAGGGGCCGTAGGCGAGACGAATCAGCCGGTTGACCTTCAGGCCGACCGACTCCAGCACCTTGCGGACCTCGCGGTTCTTGCCCTCGGACAGGGTGACGCTGATCCAGAGGTTGGCGCCGCTGGCGCCATCCCTGGCCTTGTCGATCACCGCCTCGATGGGCCCGTAACGGACCCCCTCTACGGTCACTCCGGACTTCAGGGCGTCGAGCCGGTCCTGCGTGATCCGACCGAAGGCGCGAGCCCGGTAGCGGCGGACCAGGCCCGTCGAGGGAAGCTCCAGGCTGCGGGCCAAGCCCCCGTCGTTGGTCAGGAGGAGTAGGCCCTCGGTGGCCAGGTCCAGCCGGCCCACTGAGATCAGACGGGGCAGGCCGGGCGGCAGGGCCTGGAAGACGGTGGGCCGGCCCTGGGGATCCTTGTGCGAGGTCACCAGGCCCGAGGGCTTGTGGTAGCGGAACAGGCGGACGGGCTCGGCGTCGCCCACCACCTCGCCATCGACGGTCAGGATGTCGCCGGCCTCGATCCGGACGGCCGGGGTCGTGAGGGTCCGGCCGTTGATGGCGACCCGACCCTCGGCGATCAGGCGCTCCACCTCGCGGCGCGAGGCCACCCCGGCGCGGGCCAGGGCCTTGGCGATGCGCTCGCCGCCACCCTCCGGGGATTGACCTTCGTCGCCGCCAGGGGTTCGTAACGGATCGTGGACCATGATCCTGAGTACATGCGCATTGCGCTGGCCGAGGCGCAAGCCGCCGCGGACCGGGGGGAGACCCCCGTGGGCGCCGTCGTGGTCGATCCGGCCACCGGCGAGGTCGTCGCGGCGGCGGGCAACGCTCCGATCGGTGAGTCCGACCCCACCGCCCACGCAGAAATCCGCGCCTTGCGGGCTGCGGCCCGGAAGCGGGGCAACTACCGGCTGACCGGCCTGACCCTCTACGTGACCCTGGAGCCCTGCCCCATGTGCGCCGGGGCGATCAGCCACGCCCGGATCGGACGGGTGGTGTTCGGCGCCGAGGACGCGAAGGGCGGCGGCGTCCTGCACGGGGCGCGAGTCTTTGACCAGCCCACCTGCCACTGGCGGCCGGAGGTTTCGGGTGGGGTCCTGGCGGCGGAGTCCGCCAGCCTGCTGAAGGGATTCTTCCGCGCCCGGCGCGGCCGCCGGTCAGGTGAGGCGGCGACGGTAGAGGGCGAGGAGGGCTGACCAGGCGCGCTCGGCGGCCTCGGGGTTGTAGACGGCCGATCCGGGCACGCACCAGCCATGCTGGGCCCCAGCGTAGACCTCGACCTCTGCGGGTCGGCCGGCGGCCCGGAAGGCCGCGCGCAGGGCGTCCTTGGCCTGGGGTTCCTTCTGGTCGTCGTTCTCGGCGATGGCGACCAGGTAGTCCGCCCGGGTGCGTGTGATGAGGCGGTGCGGACTGTCGGGCCCGGCGGTGACGAGACCCCCGCCGTGGAAGGAGCCCACTGCGGCGATGCGGTCCGGGAGGGCGGCGGCGGCCTGGAAGGCCATG
>CANGRP010000181.1 GCA_947456005.1 Caulobacteraceae bacterium | reverse complement strand
TCACCAACCTCCAGTTCGCCGCCTTCGTGGAGGCTACCGGCTATGTGACCTATGCCGAGGAGGTGGGCTCCAGCTTCGTCTTCGCTGGCCTGCTGCCGGACGACTTTCCACCCACCCGCGGCCTCATCGATGCGCCCTGGTGGCGCGAGACGCCGCAGGCCTGCTGGCGCCGGCCGGAAGGGGCCGGGTCGGACTGGCGTGGGCGCGAGGATCACCCTGTCGTCCATGTGAGCTGGCACGACGCCCTCGCCTTCTGCAGGTGGTCAGGCCTGCACCTGCCGACCGAGGCGCAGTGGGAGTACGCGGCCCGCGGGGGCCTGGAGGGCCGCCGCTATCCTTGGGGCGATGAGCTCACTCCCGGCGGTGAACATGCCTGCAATGTCTGGCAGGGGCGCTTTCCGATGCAGAACGACTGCGCGGACGGTCACGCGGGGACCGCGCCGGCGGACGCCTATCCGCCGAATGGGTTCGGCCTTCACAATGCCTGCGGCAATGTCTGGGAGTGGTGCGCCGACCGGTTCAGCGCCAGCCATCCCTCCGGACCGCTGCGCGATCCCGCGGGCCCGACCGCGGGCGAGCGGCGGGTGATCCGCGGCGGCAGCTATCTTTGCCACGAGAGCTACTGCTTTCGCTTTCGCGTGGCGGCCAGAAGCGCCAATCTTCCCGACGCCACCGCCGGGCACATGGGCTTCCGCTGCGCCGCAGAGGCCCTGCCGGACTCCCCTGCCCGCGATCCCTCCCGAAAGGACACCCCATGAGCCAAACGCCCAACCGGAATGGCCTCGGTCTCACCGCCAGCGAGTCCCGGCCGTACTGGCCCGAGCCGGCCAAGGCGCCTCCCGGCGCGCCCAACGTGGTCTGCATCGTCTTCGACGACCTCGGCTTCGCGGACCTGGGCTGCTACGGCTCGGAGATCGCCACGCCGAACATTGACGCCCTGGCCGCCGGCGGCCTGCGCTACACCAACTTCCACTCGACGGCCCTGTGCTCGCCGACCCGCGCCGCCCTGCTGACGGGACGGAACCATCACTCGGTGGGCATGGGCGGACTGGCCGACTGGGACCTGGGATTTCCAGGCATGCGCGGCCGCATCGCCCGCAGCGCCGGCACCCTGGCCGAGATGCTGCGGCCCGCCGGCTACAACACCTTCGCGACCGGCAAGTGGCACCTGACGCCCACCTTCGAGACCTCGCAGGCCGGGCCCTTCGACCAGTGGCCCCTGCAGCGGGGCTTCGATCGCTATTATGGATTCCTCGAGGGCGAGACCAGCCAGTGGCACCCCGAACTGGTGCTCGACAACCACCACATCGAGGCGCCCGACCATGAGGGCTATCACCTCTCGGAGGACATCGTCGACCAGTCGATCGGCTTCATCCGCGCCCAGCGCGCCATCACACCCGAGAAGCCCTTCTTTCTCTACATGTGCCTCGGCGCCCAGCATGCGCCGCACCACGCGCCCAAGGCCTTCATCGACCGCTACGAGTCTGTCTTCGCCAAGGGCTGGGACGCGACCCGGGCCGACCGCCTGGCCCGTCAGAAGGCCCTCGGCCTTGTCCCCGCCGACACCGTCCTGCCCGAGCGCAATCCGGGGGTGAAGCCCTGGGACGACCTGAGCAATGACGAGCGGCGGCTGGCCTTGCGGCTCCAGGCGGCCTTCGCCGGCATGCTCGAGCACGCCGACCTGCAGGTGGGCCGGTTGGTGAACTGGCTGCGCGAGCAGGGGTGCCTGGAGAACACCCTGATCACCCTGATCTCGGACAATGGCGCCAGCCAGGAGGGCTCGCCCTTCGGCACGGTGAACGCCCTGCGCTACTTCAACGGCGTCCGGGACACCCTGGCCGAGAACCTCGAGCATATCTATGCGATCGGCGAGGCCCACCTCAACAACAACTACCCGCTGGGCTGGGCCATGGCCGGCAATACCCCGCTCAAGCGTTACAAGCAGAACACCCACGGCGGCGGGATCCGCGACCCGCTGATCGTGCACTGGCCGGCGGGGATCCGGCAGGGCGGCGAGATCCGCCACCAGTTCCACCATGTCTGCGACATCACGCCCACCGTGCTCGAAGTCACGGGCGTGCAGGCGCCGGCCGAGATCCACGGCGTCACCCAGCAGCCCATTGAGGGGACGAGCTTCGCCTACTCGTTTGATGGAGGCGCCGAGCCCACCCGCAAGCGGACCCAGTACTTCGAGATGCTCGGCCACCGCGGCATCTGGCATGAGGGCTGGAAGGCGGTGACCTGGCACAAGCCCGGGACCGCCTTCGACGCCGACACGTGGGAACTCTACCATCTGGACCAGGACTTCAACGAGATGCACGACCTGGCCGGGCAGGAACCGGGGCGTCTGCAGGCGATGATCGCGCGCTGGTTCTCGGAGGCCGGGGCCTGCAACGTCCTGCCCCTGGACGACACCCTGAACCGCTTCGTCAGCTCCAACCCGCACAGCGTGGCGTCTCGCCGGAACTGGGTGCTCCAGCCCGGCGGCGGTCGCATCCCCCAGGCGGCGGCGCCCGACATCCGCAACCGGTCCTACCGGATCGACGCCCATGTCGAGATCCCGGAGGGCGGCGCCGAGGGCGTGCTCATCGCCCAGGGCGACTGGTGCGGCGGCTACGCCCTCTACCTGAAGGACGGCCATCTCATTCACGACTACAACTTCGTGAACCGCCACTATGTCGCAAGGTCGGCCCAGCCCGTGCCGGCGGGACGCCACACCCTCAGCTGGGTGGTGCGCAAGACCGGCGAGTACAGCGCCGAGGGCGAGTTGCGGGTCGACGATCAACCCTGCGGGTCGGCGGTGCTGCCGCAGACCTACCGGGCGCAGGCCTCCTTCATCGGCATGGAGATCGGCCGGGCGCCCAAGCCGGCGGTGTCGGACTTCGTTGCGCCCTTCCCCTTCACCGGCGTCCTGCACCGGGTGGAGGTCGAACTCGGGAATGACCAGCAGACCGATCCGCAGGCCAGTCTGGAGGCGGCCCTGCGCCGGCAGTAGGGCCTTGGGCAAAGGACTGGAAACCTGCCGGGTTTCGGCCCTACAGTAGTCTGGAATTTCAGACCGGCGCGATGCTGGCGCTCATTTGGGAAGACAACGACATGCTGGACCTGATCATCCGGGGCGGAACTGTGGTGGACGGGACGGGCGCGGCGCCCGCCCTCGCGGACATCGGGATCAAGGGCGACCGCATCGTCGCCGTGGGCAAGGTCGAAGGCCCCGCCCGGCGCGAGATCGACGCCAGGGGCCTGATTGTCACCCCCGGCTGGGTGGACATCCACACTCACTATGACGGCCAGGCCACCTGGGATGCGGTCATGGCGCCCTCCAGCTGGCATGGCGTGACCACGGCCATCATGGGCAACTGCGGGGTCGGCTTCGCCCCCGTCCGCCCCGGTAGCCAGGACTTCCTGATCGAGCTCATGGAAGGGGTCGAGGACATTCCCGGCACCGCCCTGGCCGAGGGCATCGACTGGAAGTGGGAGACCTTCCCCGAATACCTCGACGCCCTGGAGTCCAAGCCCCGCGCCATCGACGTGGGCGTCCACGTGCCCCACGGCTCGGTCCGGGCCTATGTCCTCGGGGACCGTTGCAACACCGACTACAAGCCTGACGCCAGCGAGATCGCCGAAATGGCCCAGATCGTCCGCGAGGGCGTGGCCGCCGGCGCCCTGGGCTTCTCCACCTCCCGGACCCTGCTGCACAAGGACGTCCATGGCGTCCACGTGCCCGGCACCTTCGCCGGTTCGGACGAAATGCTGGCCCTGGGCCTGTCCATGAAGGGCCTGACCCACGGCGTCTTCGAGATGGTCTCCGATCACCTGGGCGATGACGACGAATGGGCCTGGGTCAAGGGCTTCGTGGAGGAGACCGGCCTGCCAGTCACCCTCGTGGCCACCTCGGCCGGCGCCTACCTGGGCGACAAGATGTTCAACATCGCCGAGGAGTCCCGCCAGAAAGGCATGGACATCCGTCCGCAGATCGCCGGCCGGCCGACGGGCGTGCTGCACGGCCTGACCTCGAACTTCCACATCTTCCTGGCCAGCCCGACCTGGAAGTCGGAACTTGAGGCCCTGTCCGTAGAGGGCAAGCTCGCCGCCATGGGCCGGCCGGACATCCGCGCCGCCCTGCTCTCCGAGGACTCGCCCCTGATCCGCGCCGCCACCTCCGCGCCGGTGGGCGGCCAGGTCGCCGGCCTCGATGGCCTGCTGTGGCGCATCTTCCCCCTGGGCGAGCGCCCGAACTACGAGCCCGACCGCGAGGGCAGCGTCGCGGGCCTCGCCGAGGCCGCCGGCGTCTCCCCGGTGGAGATGATGTACGACCTGCTGCTCCGCGACGGCGGCAAGGAACTCTTTTACCAGCCCCTCGGCGGCTACCAGACCTACAACTTCGACTTCTTCCGCAAGAACATGCAGCACCCGAACGTGCTGTTCGGCCTGTCTGACGGCGGCGCCCATTGCGGGGTCATCGCCGACGCCGGCATGCCCAGCTTCATCCTCACCCACTGGGCCCGCGACCGGGTGAAGGGCGAGCAGTTCCCCCTGGAGTTCCTGGTCCGCAAGCTGACCAGCGACACCGCCCGGGCCTACGGCCTCAATGACCGCGGCCGGATCGCGCCAGGCCTGCTGGCCGACCTGAACGTCATCGACTTCGAGGCCCTGCGCCTGTTCCGCCCCGAAGCCATCCACGACCTGCCGGCCGGTGGCCGCCGCCTCGTCCAGCGCGTCGAGGGCTACCGCTACACGGTCAAGTCCGGCCAGGTGACCTTCGAGGACGGCCAGCACACCGGCGCCCTCCCCGGCGGCCTGGTCCGTGGCGGCCGTGAGGCGGTGATACTGGCCGAGGCCGCGGAATAATCCCGCCCGGCCGGCATCATCCTGTCATCCCGGGGCGCCAGACTTTGCGACCCGGGAGCGGAGACAGAGCATGATCCCACGTCAGACCGAGCGCCGGGGGCTGCGTCCCCGCCCATGGGCCTTCCTCGTGGGGCTCTTCTGCCTGCTGGGCGTTTCCTTCGGCGCCCACGCGGAGCCGGTCGAGATCGATCTCCGCGGCGTGATCACCCAGGCGGATCACGAGACCTATGTCGAGGTCCCCTTCTCCGTCCCGGAGAACACCGAGCGCCTGACCGTGACCTTCGAGTACGACCGGTCGAACAGGACCGTGATCGACCTCGGGATCCGCGACCCGAACGGCTTCCGCGGCTGGAGCGGCGGCAACAGGTCGACCTTCACCCTGGCCAGCAGCGACGCCACCTCCGCCTACATCCCGGGCTTCCTCCCCCCGGGCGAATGGCGACTGATCCTTGGGGTCCCCAACATCCGGAAAGGGACGTCGGCGTCCTGG
>CANGRP010000180.1 GCA_947456005.1 Caulobacteraceae bacterium | reverse complement strand
CCTTGAGCACGGCTGTCGAGGGGCCCGGGATCTCCCTGGCCAGGAGACCGGCGCAGTAACCGCCATTTCCCGAGGTCGGGGGGCCGCAGAAACGCTGGGCGATGACAAGGCCCGACATGGAAACTCCGGTAGAGAGGGACGCCTGAAATGAAGCGTGGACGAATGCCGCCGGTTGTCACCCAATCCCCCGACTGACGGAAGCCGGATTTTCACTCCGGCGCGGTTGGAGCCGGGGGCAGTCCGCGCTAGATAACCCTCTCCGCCGTGTCAGACGAGGAATGATCATGACCAACCAGATCGAGCGCCCCTGGGCCCTGATGCGCCACCATGCGGGCTGGGCGGATGTCTTCCTGATCGAGAGCGAGACCGCAGACTCGATCACGGGGGTCTACCCTGATCGCGAGACGGTGGGGCCGCCGGTGAATTACAGCGTCCGCGCCGTTCTGGCCCGGTTTGAGACCCTGGAGTCCGCCCGCGCCGCCCGCGAGGGCGCCGTCCTGGAGTGGCGCAAGCACGACGTTGGCGTCCGCGAGGCCGAGGACCGGCTGCGCGTCGCCGAGAAGGCGCGCGAGGATGCCTGGCTGAACTGCCTTAGGGACGCTGCGGGCGCCTAACCCAACCGGAAGCCCCGTGAGGCGGCGAAGCCTACGACCACGGCGATCAATACGCCGACAACCAACCGCCAGATCGGCGCCCGGACCAGACCCTGGACCGGGCCCTTGAACCTTCTCGCGCCGGTGATCATCGGCCGGACCAGATCCTGGCGCCTCCGGACGGCATAGTAGAGGATCGCCGCCAGATGCAGGACCACCAGGCCCTGAAGCAGGCGGAAGCTGAGTTCGTGCCATTCGGCGAACTGCTGAGCGAGGTCAAAGTCGATGCGGTCCGACAGCGGCCCGCCTTCGAATCCGTCCTCATCGATGGCGAACAGACCCAGCACCACCTGCAGGCCGACAAGGCCCAGGAGGCCCAGGACCGAGAGGCCCCCCAGCGGATTATGACCCGCATGCTCGCCTTCCGCCTCGTCGCGGGTGGCCAGAAGGTAGCGGCGAATGGCGGCGGGCCCGCGAACAAAGTTCCTGAACCGCGCTGTGGAGCCGCCAGCCAGTCCCCACCAGATCCGGAAGGCCAGTAGGCCGAGGATGGCGTAGCCCGCGCCACGGTGGATCGCCATCTGCTCCCCCGCCGTCACCCAGGCGACGATGAGGAGAAGAACGAGCGCCCAGTGAAAGAAGCGGGTCGGGCCGTCCCAGACAGGTGTGGGAGTCTCGCTCATGGATTCAGCCCCGAAGCTCCAGGGGTTCAGTCGGCCTTGAACTTGTCGTGGCAGGCCTTGCACGAGCCGCCCACCATGCGCACCTGCGCGCGGGCGCCGGCGACATCGCCAGCCCGGGCCAGGGCCTCGAGCTTGGCGGCCTCCGGCTCAAGCCGTCGCGCAGCGGCGGCGAAGCCTGCAGGGTCGGTCCAGATCTCCGCCCGGGCCTCCGTTTTTACGCCGGACTCAGGCCCGGTGCCCTTCGGGAACCATGTGCTGACCTTCGGGGCGAGACCGCGGATGGTGGCGGCATTGGAGGCGATGGCGGACATGTCCGGCGAGTCGGCCTTCAGTCCATCCGTGATCGCCTTCATGGATCGGCCCATGGTCTTGAAGTTCGCCTCCCGGGACTCGATCACAGCCCGGGCGTTGACGGCGGCCACGGCGGCGCCGGCGAGACCCAGTCCCGCCACCAGAGCCAATGCAGAAAGGGACTTTCGGGACAAACGGATCATGGCGGTCTCCGGATCGCGCGAATATGGCTGGAGACACTTTGTGCAGGACTTTTGCACACCAGGTCAATCCGCGGCGGTCAGTGCTGGACCCCACGGCCGGTGACAGCTTCTCTCAGGGTCAAGAAGAGTACGGCAAGGTCGAATCCCAGGGACCTGCGCTGCAGATACTCTGCGTCAAGCGCCACCTTGCGCGACAGGTCGATCGCATCCCGCCCGTTGATCTGGGCCCAGCCCGTCAGGCCGGGACGAAGGACATGAACGCCTGCGCGGGTCCTGAGGGCGATCAGATCGTCCTGGGTGTGCAGGGCTGGCCGAGGGCCAACCAGGCTCATCCGGCCGGTCAGGATGCTCCAGAGCTGGGGCAACTCATCGAGGCTCGTGCGCCGCAGCCACCGCCCCGCCGGGGTGATCCAGCGATCGGGATCGGAAAGCGCCTCTGTAGCGACGTCAGGCGCCTCGGTCCGCATGGTGCGGAACTTGGGCATCAGGAACAGCCGGTTGTTCTTTCCGAAGCGACTTGACCAGTGCAGGGCCGGGCCGGGGCTATCCAGCCGCACCAGAAGGGCGAGGGCCAGAAGGAGGGGCCAGAGAACCGCCAGCCCGGCGGCGGCTCCTGCAATGTCGAGGCTTCGCTTCAGCATGCCGACGTCCAGACCCGCGCCTTGCCACCCTCGCCAAGGGTCGCGACTGTCCAGCTGCAGATCGCCTGTAGATCCGATGCCGTCCCCGCCGGTGGGGAGGCGATGACCAGGGCGCAGCCGTTCATCCGGAGGGGATCCCGGAGCGGGCGCAGGCGCGCCTCGGCGACCAGAACGGGGCCGGCGGGTCCAACCTCCCTCAGGAAGGCGTCGAAGGTCTCCAGGTCCTTGAGCGGAAGCCAGATCATCACGGTGGCGTCCGCCCGCTGCGCCAGGATCTGTCGCAGGGCCTCCGCGCTGCGCGCATAGTCGTCTCCCCGCTCGAAGGGAGGATCAATGAGGATCAGTCGGGCCCCTTCACCCACTGCAAGCTCAGGGGCGCCTTCGAAGCCGTCCGCCTCGCGGACCTCAACGCCCGGTTGGCCCTTGAGGACCGAGTGTAGGGCGCCGGCCTCCCGTGGATTGAGCTCGAAGACAGTCAGCCTGTCCTGGGCCCGGAGGCGATCGGCGACCAGGCGGGGCGAGCCGGGATAGAGACGCACGCCCGGCCCCGGATCGAGCTCCCGAACGGCCTCGCGCAGGGCGAGGACCGGCGCGGGAAGGGCTCCGGCGGCCATGAGCCTCGCCACGCCACGCTCTGCTTCCGCAGACCGGCGCGCCTCAGACGCCGCCAGGTCGTAGAGGCCCCGGCCCCCATGGGTGTCGATCACACGAAGGCTTGTCGCTCCCGCCTGCATCCGTCCCAGCACGGCCAGCAGGGCGGCGTGCTTGACGATGTCGGCGAAGTTTCCGGCGTGGAAGGCGTGGCTGTAGTTCATGTCCTCCTCGTGCCATGACCTGGAGCGGAGCTGAACCCCGTGCTGAGGCTCAGGGGCGTCGGATCAACGCCGAAGAGTCAGGCCCATCCTTACCGTTCGCGGCGCCGCCAGGCTGACGGCGCCATCTCCGGCGACCGCGGCCGGGATCCGGGCGTCGGCCAGGTTGTCGAGGGCGATATAGACTTCCGTCCCCGGAGCGAAGGTCCAACCCGCACGGGCGTCGAGCGTCACCGCGGCCTTGAGGCGCCGGGTGTTGAGGTCATCGTCGAACCTCTCGCCCTCATGACGGGCGTCCAGCTCCAGGACAGCGGCGTCGACGGGACGCCAGACGATGCCCGCCGTAGTCGTCAGCCGGGCTGTCTGGGCCGGGCGCAGTCCGGTGAGCTGGGGAGCGGCGGCGGCGCCGTTCACCTCGGCGTCTGTCCAGGCTGCGGCGGCCCTAAGGTCGACGGCGCCCAGCCGCATACGGCCCTCGGCCTCCAGGCCCCAGGCGTCGATACGGCCCGCGTTCCGCCTTTGCCGCAGGGTCCCCCCCGCCGGGATGAAACCGGCGACAGGAAAGACGCCCGGACCGGTCCCCAGGGTGACGTTGGTGACGGGGTCGGACAGGCGGTTGAAGAAGACCCCCGCCTTCCAGGCCAGGGGTCCAGTGTCGCCTTCCAGGCCCAGGTCCGCGCCCGAAAGGCTCTCGGGGCGAAGAGTCGGATTGGCCTCCGTCACGTCGTTGCCCACCCGGAAGGGCCGGTGCAGTTCGTTGAGAGTGGGCGGCCGGAAGCCGGTATAGGCGGCGCCGCGCAGAAAGAGCCCGTCGGACAGGCTGTAGCGGGAGCCGAAGCGCAGGCTTCCCTGCAGCCCCGAGGTTCCTGGAGCCCGGCTGTCCAGGGTCGATGCGCCTGTGGCGAGGTCCCGCTCCCGTCTCACCGCCCCGTCCTGGGACCAGGCGTCCACCCTGACGCCCCCGGAGTGCGTAAACCGCCCGCCGGACCAGGCGCCTTCCGCGTAGAGCCCGGCCACCGAGGTGCGCCCGCCGCTCTCGCGCCCGCGCGTAAAGGCGCCATTCTGATTGCGGAAGCGCTCATGGGCCCGGCCCTCGGCGAGGCGGGCGTCCACCCCGCCCTCAAGCGACCAGGGCCCCTCGCCGACACGCCAGGCCGCATTGATCCCCCATCCCAGGGCGGGCGTGGCGTACTGGTCGGAGGCGGGGGTGGTGGTCGCCCGCCCGGCGGCTACGCTTGCAGAACTGTTCTCGAGGTTCGAGGCCCGGACCCAGGCCTGAAGGCGCCAGCCATCCCCCGCCTCCAGGGCCGCGAGGGTCAGAGAGGCCGATGCACCCTCCGCGCGGGAAGTCGCTCCAGCGAGCCCGGACTCACGATCCTCCCGCCATGCAGACAGGGCGACGGCGCCAGCGGCGGGCCCCAGGTCTCGCTGAAGCCGGGCGGAGCCGCTGTAGGCGCGAAGGTCGAGGGCCTGGTCGGCGTCGCCGCGGACCGCACCCCGTACGGGGGTGAACCGTGGGCCCCGCACCGCCGAGGCGGAGAGAGTCAGCCCGGCCTCCGAGCTCGCCACGGCGGTGCGGGCGAGGCCATGATCCCCCACCGAAAGGTCGCCGCGCAGGCTCGGGGACTCCGACCGCCACTCGGACAGGGTCACGACCCCGGTCAGGGCGCCCGCGCCCCACGCGCCGGCTCCCGCCCCGCGGACAATGTCTATCGTCTCGAGGCGTTCAGTCGGAACGGCGGACCAGATCACCCATCCCCCGAAGGGATCATTGAGGGGAACGCCATCAAGGATGACCAGGGCCCTCCCCGCCCCCGAAGGAGCGATCGCGCGTAGCGACAACCCCTGGGTCGTCGGGTTCGCAGCCTCGGATTCATTGCGCCGGAACAGGCTGACACCAGGCGCCTGCCGCAGGGCGATGTCGGGACGCGGAGCGCCCCTCATGTCATCTTCCGTCAACTGAAGCCGGGAGTAGACGACATCCCCGGGTCGCGGGGACATGTCGACAGGACGAACGATAATGACCTCGACCTCAATGGACGGCGGCGGAAGGTCAGGCGGCGCAAACATGGCGCAGTGCATACACGGAGGCAGCGAACGGCACGAGGGCCCGAAAAGAAAACGGCCCCGCCGGAATGCCGGAGG
>CANGRP010000179.1 GCA_947456005.1 Caulobacteraceae bacterium | reverse complement strand
GGACCTTCCCAAGGGCTGAGGGGCGGGCCCTGGCCCGCCCCGCCGTCTCATTTGGTCGCGGGCCGGGCGGCGATCACCTCGACCGGCAGGCCGAGCTTGTCCAGCTGCGGTTTCACCACCTCGGCGTCGCCCACCACCACGAAGGTCAGGCGCGCAGGATCGAGGACCCTGCGCACCGCCGCATCCATGTCCGCCGCCGTCATGGCGCCATAGCGCGCGGGCAGGCGCTCGTACCAATCGTCCGGCCGATTGTACTCGGTCAGGGTGGACAGGCCGTTCAGGACGGCGGCGCCGCGTTCGAACAGGCCCGGCAGCTCGCGCGTCGCCCCGTCGACGGTCAGTTGCCTTTCCTCGGCCGTGGCGCCGCGACTGGAGGTGAAGTCACGGGTTTCCTTCAGGATCTCCATGACGGAGTCCGCCGTACGGTCGGCCTGGACCGGCGCCGTGACGCGGAAGGCGACCCGCTCGACCGTCTCGGGAATTCCCGAGCCGACGCCGTAGGACCACCCCTTGGTCTCGCGCAGGTTCATGTTCAGGCGCGAAAGGAAGCCGCCGCCGAGAATCTCGTTGCCCGCCTGCAGGGCCAGGAGGTCGTCGCGGCCCCGGGCGTCGAGGACCTGTCCGGCGGCGATCACCGACTGTGGCGACTTCGGACGGTCGACGAGGACGATCCGGTTGCCCGTCGGTGCGGGCGGCGCCGGGAAGGTCTTGGCGCCCCGGGTCGCGCCCGGCTCCGGCTTCCAGTCGCCCAGGGTGGCGTTCAGCTTGGTCAGAATCTCGGCCAGGGGGCGGTCGGAAATAATGATCAGTCGGCCGTTGTCCGGCCGGATCCAGCGGTCATGCTGGGCCTTGAGATCGGCCGGGGTCAATCGGCTGACCACCTGGGAGTCTCCCGCCCCGGTGGCGCGGACACTGTAGGGATGGACGCCGCCGTAGAGCCGCTTCGACAGTTCCGCCGCGGCGATCGCGGAGGGGTTGTTCGCCTCGGCCGAGATGCGGGCGAGCTGTTGGCCGCGAAGGCGCTCCACGACCGCGGGCTCGAAGGTGGGCCGTCGAAGGACATCCGCGAAGAGGGTCAGGGACGGGGCGAGGTTGGGCGTCAGGGCGTCAAGGACCACATTGGACCGATCCGCTCCGGCCATGCCGCCGACGCTGGCGCCGAGGAGTTCGCTGCGCTCGGCGATCTGGCGGCTGGAGAGACCGCCGGCGCCCTCGGTGAGGGCCCGAAGCATCATGGACTGGGCGCCGAAGTCCTTCACGCCGTCCGCCGCCGTGCCGGCGTCGAAGCTGGCGGCCACCAGGGTGCGCGGCTCGCTCGCCCGGCGGGCGTAGACCACGGGCATGCCGTTGGCGAGGACGGCCCGCTCGACGTTCGGGAAGTCCAGGGCGGGGACCTTGCCGGCGCCCGGCATGGTGGAGTCGACGCGGGGCTTGCGGGCGGCCTCGGCCACCCGTGTCCGGTCGATCACGGCGCCCTTGGCGGCCGGGTCTCCACCCAGGGGGGCGCCATCCAGGTCGCGTTCGCCCGGATCGATGCGGAGCGACAGGACCGGGCGGCTGAGCCAGGTCTGCAGGGACGACTGCACGGCGCCCGGCGTCAGGGCGGCCCAGGCGGCCAGGCGCTTGCGGTAGAGGGCGGCGTCATCGGCGTAGAGCTCGCCCTCGGCGAGGGTCACCGCCTTGCCGCCGAAGCCGCCGACCGCCTCGGTCGCCCGGATCTTGCCGGCGATCTCGACGCGGCGGGCGCGGTCCAACTCCTCCGCCGTCGGGCCCGAGCGGACCAGGTCGGCGATGACCTCGTCCATGCGCCTGGCCACCAGGTCCGGCGAGACGCCGGGGCGAACGTCCGCGGTCAGGGTCAGGACCCCCACGGACTGGAAGACGTTGTAGTCGGCCATGACAGAGACGGCGATCTTCTCGTCCCGCACCAGGGCGTTGTCGAGGCGCGAGGAGGACAGGCCGCCCAGGACGCTGACCCCGGCCTCCAGGGCGACGGAGGACAGGTCGTTGAGGCCCGCCGTCGACCAGCTGCGGTAGATCCGGGTGGTCGCCACCCGGTCCTTGTGAGTGAGGCTCACGGGAGCCTTGAGCGTGACCGGGCCGTCGGACACCGGGGCGACCCGCGGGCCACGCGGAATCGCACCGAAGTACTTCTCGACGAGCGTCCGGGCCGTCGACGCATCGATGTCCCCGGCCAGGACGAGGACGGCGTTGTTCGGGCCGTAATTGTCGGTGAACCAACGCTTCACATCGTCCAGGGAGGCTGCGTCCAGGTCGGCCATCGAGCCGATGGTGCTGTGCCGGTAGCCGTGCCCAGGCGGGAAGAGGTTCTGGTTGATCAGGTAGTCCACGAGGCCGAAGGGCTGGTTGTCGCCCTGCCGCTTCTCGTTCTGGACGACGCCGCGCTGGTTATCGAGCTTCTCCTGGGTCACGGCGCCCAGCAGGTGGCCCATCCGGTCGCTCTCCAGGAAGAGGGCGCGGTCCAGGGCGTCCGTCGGGACAGTCTGGAAATAGTTGGTCCGGTCGAACCAGGTGGTGCCGTTGAAGTCGGTGGCGCCAACCTCCTGCAGCGGCTTGAAGAAGTCGCCGGGCGCGTTCTCCGAGCCGTTGAACATCAGGTGCTCGAAAAGGTGGGCGAAGCCGGTGCGGCCGGCAGGCTCATGCTTGGAGCCGACCCCGTACCAGATGGACACCGCGACGACAGGCGCCTTGCGGTCAGTGTGCACAAGCACCCTCAGGCCATTGGGCAGGGTGAAACGCTCGTAGGGGATGTTGACCAGGCGCGCCAGTTCAGAGGCGGTGGCGGGCTGCACCGAGGCGGCGACCGGCGCAGGGGCCGAGAGCGCAGGAGAGGTGGAGAGGGTCAGGAGAAGGGCGAGGCTCGCCCCCGAGAAAAGCCTTCCAGCGAGTGTCACTTTGACTCCGGGTTCTGGTCAGGCGCGAAGGCCTGATGGCTATGGGATTGGGGCAGAGATACTTCCCTGGAGGCCGGAGGCAAGACCTAGATGCCTTCCGGGGTCTTTGGCCTCCTGTGGTTTGAAGGCTTGGTGTCCGACACCCACCCAATGAAGTTCAGCAGGACCGGCCCGCGAACGGCATAATGGGTACGGGCGCGTGAGTCGCACGCGCTGCATCCGCGGACCCCAATCAGGGGTCCAGAAGGTCGACTTTCAGCTGTGTTGAGGCTGCCCCTACCTCCCGCGGCGCACCGGAGTTTGGTTTTCGATGACCGACAGACTCGCCCGCCCGGAACGCAACATGAGCTATGCCGTTGGAGGCGTAGACCTTATCCTGAAGTCCATCCTCAGGGATGTCGAGGTCGGCTCTTATCTAGATGTCGGCGCCAATCACCCTATCGATTTCAGCAACACCTACGTGTTCTACGAGAAAGGATGGAGTGGGTACGCCGTCGACGGTAACTCTGCGTACAAAAACGAATGGTCCGAAATCAGACCACGGGATCGATTTTTGAATGAGCTTGTTTCCGATTGCCGAAAATCAGTGAGTTTCGAGATCTTTCCGGATCCGACGATGAGTACGATCGCTCACGCCACGGGCGAAAGATACAGGCTGAAATTCGACGACCTGAAGCCGAACATCATCGAGCTAGAGGCTACAACGATATTCGATATATTTCAATCTGATGTCAATAATGAGGTTCATCTTCTAAATTTAGACATAGAGGGTGAAGAATTGAATGCGCTCAGGGGTGCTAAACTCGAAATTTTTCGACCCGGAGTAATCTGCGTAGAAATCAAGAATAGCTCAATATACGATATTCAGGAGAACGAAATATTCAAGTATATTGATGGATTCGGTTATCGATTGATCGCCAAGACGCCACTAGATACGATTTTCATCGATACGCGTAAGCCCTATCTAAGCTGGATTCCAGATGGGATTGTTTGATGCGGGCCCCTGGCGTCTGTCTGATGAATCTCGGAAGGACGGGAGGCCGGGATTGGAATCACCAGAGACGGCCGACCTATCGACGTATTCAGGGTAGGGGTTGAGGATCGAATGACGATGGCGAAGGCCCCAAGGCCCCTCGATCTCGCCTCCCGCGCGGAGGGCTTCTCCATCGTGGAGGCGGACGACCTGCGTAGGGTTGTGCAGGACCTCTTTCTGGAACACCTGTCCAGCGCCGTCGGCCAGTCTTTCCCGACCCTTGGCGCTGCAGGGGACTATCTGTCCGGGGAGGGATATCCGGCTTTCCGGGAGAAGTCGGCCAGGATTCTGCCGCCCCGCCTCTTTGGCGTCTTCCAACAGGCCTTGGTGGATGGAGCATTCCTCGATCCGGCGGCCGGCGAGTTCGTGACGGGCGAGGAAGGCCGTGGTGACCCGGATGTATACTGGCGCCTGGTACGGCCCGACAGCCCCTCGGATGTGGGGTCCATTCATGCCGACTACTGGTTCTGGGATCTTCTCGGGTTCGACTTTCCTGCAGACATGCAAAGGGTGAAGGTCTGGCTTCCGCTCCTGCAGGATGACGACAATCCGAGCCTCATGGTCCTGCCCGGCTCTCATCTGCGGGACTTTCGGTATACGTCCTTCGTCAACCACTTGGGTCACCGCAAGCCACAGTACGCCGACGAAGACATCAGCGACCGCATGATCCCGGCTCCTGTCAGGACGGGCCAGGCCGTCATCTTCAATGACCGGCTCCTCCACGGCGGCCGTTCGACGGGCGTCCTGCGCATCAGCCTGGAGTTCACGCTCGCCTGCAGGCCCCGCGACTGACCCCTAGACCTTGTCGCCAGTCCGTCCATTATCCCGGGAACAAGGACACGGCGCCCAGGGAGAGTGAAGATGGCCGACGGAATGATCGGGAGAGCCCCCGTGAAGGGCGCCCAGGTGGATGTCGCTGTGGTCGGCGCCGGCTTTGGCGGCCTCTACATGGTCCACAAGGCCCGCGAGGCGGGGCTGAGCGTCCAAGGTTTCGAGGCGGGCGGCGGGGTGGGGGGCACCTGGTACTGGAACCGATACCCCGGCGCCCGGTGCGATATCCCCAGCCTCTTCTACTCCTTCACCTGGTCCGAGGAGCTCGCCCGCGAATGGCGGTGGAGCGAAAAGTACGCGCCACAGCCCGAGATCCTGAAGTACGCCGAGCATATCGCGGACCGGTTCGACCTGAGGTCCTCCTTCCTCTTCGAGACCCGGGTCGAGAGCGCCGTCTTCGACGAGGCGACCGGTCGCTGGACCGTGAGGACCCATCATGGCGACGAGATCTCAGCGCGCTGGGTGGTCATGGCCACCGGCTGCCTCTCCGTGCCCAAGTCGCCGGACATACCCGGCGCTGATCAATTCGAGGGTGAGACCTACCTGACAGGACTTTGGCCACACGAGGGCGTCGACTTCGCCGGCAAGCGGGTGGCGGTGATCGGCACCGGGTCCTCGGCGATCCAG
>CANGRP010000178.1 GCA_947456005.1 Caulobacteraceae bacterium | reverse complement strand
TCCCCTGATCCGCTTCGTCGTCGACGACGAGAATGGCGACATCGCCCACAAGGAGAAGAGCTTCGCCGATACGGTGATGTTCTGGAAGCCCGGCGAGCCCCGCAGCCCCACCGCCGTCGCGGCCGAGGCGGACAATGCGCCCGCTCCCATCGACCCCGCAGCCGAGGAGGCCCGGATCAAGTCGCTGATCGGCGACAAGACGGTGATCATCGCACGGGAACGCAGCTCCCGGATCAAGATTCCGGGTCTGTAGAGTCGGCTTCATCCGCTGCGCGGATGTCGTCAGGCGTCTCCACTGTGAAGCCTTCCCGGCGAAGCCGGTCCAGCACCCCGCCTTCCGACAGGAGGGGCCGCAGGGGCACGACCGCGATCCGCACCCCCGGGCCGGACAAGGCCTTTCGGATGTCGCCCGACATGTCCGCCTTGAAACGGGCGTCGAAGGCCTGGGCGCCCGGCGTAGCGGCGATGCAGCGCTCCCAGGTCCGCTCTGCGGCGAGGGCGCCGGCCACGTCGCCCCGGGCCCAGGCGCGGGAGGCCTCCCGGACGGCGCCGGCTCCCTCCTCGACCTCATCGAGGACCGCCGCAAGGCAGGCTTCGCCGGCGGCCCTTGGCGTCTGCGCCAGGTCGGCCAGCAGGGGGCCGAGGTCGTAGGTCCGCTGTACCGTCGCCTTCCCCTGCTCGCGCGCGAGCAGACGGATCAGCTTTGCGGGGTCTGTGGTGGTGAGGGCGTTGGCCTCCATCCAGTCATTATGCAGCATCAGGCCTGCGGCGAGGGGGTGGGAGACGGCGTAACGCCCCGCCGGCTGGCCCAGCCGCTCCCGGGCTGCGGCGAAGCGCGCCTGGTCCGCCGGCGCCCGGCCGGCCTCGAAGGGTCGCAGGGAGCGGAGCCTCAGATAGCCGACCGCCGCCGCCGGGCTTCCGGCCAGACGGACCCTCAGGCCATTGAACGGCAGGATCACCCTGTCCGAGGCGGCCAGGTAGCGCCCGAAGAGCTGCCGGTTCCACTCCTGCCGCTTGGGGGCCAGGGAGGGGACACCCAGCACCCAGACCCGGGCCTCGCCCCGGGTGATCCGCCAGAAGGCCGGGCCCGGATACCGGGCGGTGACGACCAGTTCCTCGACCAGGGCCTCGTCCGGGTCGGGGGGCAGGTCCTGGGCCGCCAGGGGGACGGGGCGCCCCAAGGTCAGGGCGACGGTTGCGGCGACACCCAGGGCGACGAGGGGGCGCAGGGCGCCGGGACGCTCCCGCGACGCTCTGCAGACGGTCGGACGACGGTTCTGGAATCGCGCTAACATGGTGCCTTCCGCAGGACCCCTCATGACCATCAGACGCCTGCCCCCCGAAACGGTCAACCGCATCGCCGCCGGCGAGGTGGTCGAACGCCCGGCCAGCGCCGTCAAGGAGCTGGTGGAGAACGCCCTCGACGCCGGCGCCCGGCGCATCGCGGTCCAGGTGGAGGGCGGCGGCCTGTCGCGCATCCTGGTGGAGGACGACGGGTCCGGCCTGGCGCCCGATGAGCTCTCTCTGGCGGTGGAGCGCCACGCCACCTCCAAGCTCGCCCCGGACGCCGCCGGCGACTACGACCTCCTCAACATCGCCACCCTGGGTTTCCGGGGCGAAGCCCTGCCGTCGATCGGCTCGGTAGCCCGCCTGACCCTGACCTCCCGGGCCCGCGGGGCTTCAGAAGCCTGGAGCCTGACGGTGGAGGGCGGCGCGGTCGGACGGCCCGCCCCGGCGGCCTTTCCCGGCCCCCACGGCGCCCGGGTCGAGATCCGGGACCTGTTCTACGCCACCCCCGCCCGGCTGAAGTTCATGAAGTCCGAGCGCACTGAGGCCCAGGCCATCGCCGAGGAGATGAAGCGCCAGGCCATGGCCCACGAGGTGGTGGCCTTCACCCTCGAGATCGATGGCCGGGCGGTCCTTCGCCTGCCCGCCGAGGCGCCGGGGCCGGAGGGGCGGCTCGCCCGCCTGTCCGCAATCCTGGGTCGCGACTTCGCCGAAAACGCCCTGGCCGTCGACCATGAGCGGGAAGGTATTCGGCTGACGGGCTATGCCGGCCTGCCGACCCTGAACCGGGGGACGGCCTCGCACCAGCACCTGTTCGTCAACGGCCGGCCGGTGCGCGACCGCCTGCTGCAGGGGGCCCTGCGCGGCGCCTATGCCGACTTCCTGGCCAGGGACCGGCATCCGGTGACGGCCCTCTACCTGGAGGTCGACGCCCACGCCGTGGACGTCAACGTCCACCCCGCCAAGGCCGAGGTGCGGTTCCGCGACCCCGCCCTGGTCCGCGGCCTCGTGGTGGGGGGGTTGAGGCACGCCCTGGCCGGCGCCGCCCACCGCTCGGCCAGCACACACTCCGACGCCGCCCTGTCCGCCCTGCGCCCCGAGGGCTGGCGTCCGGGGCCCTCGCCGGAGGGCTTCTCAGCCTGGCGGATGGGCGGCTGGAACCCCGTCGCCGGATCGGGCCGCAGCGCCGTCCTGCCGGGACTGGAGGGCCTGTCTGCCCGGGCCGAACCGGCGCCTGGCATGGCCGATCCGGGGGCGCCGTTCGACTTCAGCGAGGTCCCGGCCGACGACGAGGCCCTCGACCAGCCCCTGGGCGCAGCCCGGGCCCAGGTCCACGCGACCTACATCATCGCCCAGACCCGCGACGGCCTGGTGGTGGTGGACCAGCACGCCGCCCACGAGCGCCTGGTCTATGAGCGGATGAAGGCCCAGCTGGAGGCCGGCGGCGTCGCCCGCCAGGCCCTTCTCCTGCCCGAGGTGGTGGAGCTGGACCCGGCGGAGGCCGAACGCGTCGCGGCCCGGGCGGGGGAGCTGGAGGCCCTGGGTCTCGTCGTGGAATCCTTCGGCCCGGGCGCCGTCCTGGTGCGCGAGATCCCGGCCCTGCTGGGCGAGACCGACGCGGCGGGCCTGGTGCGCGACATCGCCGATGACCTGGCAGAGACCGGCCAGGCCCTGTCCCTGCGCGAACGCCTCCAGGAGGTCTGCTCGACCCTGGCCTGCCACGGCTCGGTCCGCGCTGGCCGGCGCCTGACCGCCGCGGAGATGAACGCCCTGCTGCGCGAGATGGAGGCCACCCCCAACTCCGGCCAGTGCAACCATGGCCGTCCCACCTGGGTGGAGCTGAAACTGTCTGACATCGAGCGCCTGTTCGGGCGCCGGTACAAACGAGGTCCCATGAGCCGTCCCCCCTTCCACATCGTCTTCGCCCTCTTTCCGGGGCTCACCCAGCTGGACTTCACCGGTCCGCACCAGTTCCTGACCCGAATCCCGGGGGCGAAGGTTCACGTCGCCAGCCGGGCCGGCGGCGAGATCGAGGCCGAGGGCGGGGTGGTCTTCGCCCGGACCGAGCGGCTGGCGGACATTCCCGCCTGCGACCTGATCTGCGTGCCCGGCGGGGCGGAGGCCACGGCGGCGGCCCTGGACCCGGAGTTTGTCGCCCAGGTGCGGCGGCTGGGCCTGTCGGCGCGCTATGTCACCTCGGTCTGCACGGGATCGCTGATCCTCGGCGCGGCCGGGCTGCTCGACGGCCGGCGCGCCGCCTGCCACTGGGCCTGGCGCCATCTCCTGCCCCTTTTCGGAGCGACGCCCGATCCTGGCCGTGTGGTGCGCGACGGTAACGTCATCACCGGCGGCGGCGTCACGGCGGGGATCGATTTCGCCCTGACCGTTCTGGCGGAGGTCGGCGGCGAGGACCTGGCGAAGACGCTGCAGCTGGGCCTGGAATACGCCCCCGCCCCGCCCTTCGACTCCGGCCGCCCCGAGACGGCCCCGGCGGCGATCCTCGAAGCCTACAAGACCCTCATGGCGCCCATGATGCCCCGCCGCGAGGCCGAGGCGCGAGAGGCGGCGGCGCGGCTGAAGGGACGGGCGGGGACCTGAGGCGCCAGGGCCCGGGGACGGCGATCAGGCCCGAACCAGCCGCAGGACGCCAGGTTCGAGGACCCATCACTTTGGCCTCTTTCGCTACGCACCCCCGCCCAGAACGGGCGAGGGCGCGGCGTCGATGACGGGTTGCGAGTTGGACCGGGCGCCCGCATGGGGAGGAAGAGGCGCCGAGCTCGAAACCTCGTCTAACTTCACCGCCCGTAGGGCTCCTCGCGAACCATGTGGCCAAACACGATCTTGAGGAACATCATCGCGGGCAGCCATTCCAATCCCTCAATGAAGCCGGACCGCGAGGAAACGGCGATCGCTGCGGTGACCGTCAAGGCGGCGACCGGCCGCGCGAGGGCCAGGGGCGTGAACCTCACCAAGGCCGCTGCGGCCAGCAGAGCGACATACCAGACCAGACTGGCGCCCAGCATGGCGGGAGCAAAGGCGAGCGCGGCGACAAGCGCATGGATATGGATCGCAGCGAAGACAAGCGGGCGCCTCGCCAGCCTCGATATGCGGGAGTCGGTCGGCGCCGGAGGCGTGTGATAGAAGCGCTTGGCGGAGTTCAGACAGTTGGCGACGGCGCCGCCTCCGATGTCGAGCGCCAGGAAGGCGGCGATCCCCCATTGCCACCAGCGCCACTCAAGACCCGCGCCCGCCCAAGCCGTCCAGGCAAAGAGGGCCACCGCCGCCAACCAGACCAGGGCCACCTCTGAACGCGTCGGAAAGGCCCCATAGGCAAGCTGCGCCTTAGGATCGCGTCGCCAGTCGGCGCGAGCGCCGCCGGGTAAGTCGTAGTTGCGGTCCCAATCGGCGTCGACAACGTCAGGTAAGGAAGGGTTCAAGTTGGGTTCTCCATTTGATTAAGCAGCACCGCCAGCATTTCCGGAGCCCAAGCGGCCAGACCCCGATTACCTGGCGGGCGTCGCCGCAGACCCTCTCGCGCCCGGCGACCGCCGGATTTAATCCCCGTTGCCGCGGCAGGGCTCTCAACCTCAGTCCAGAGACACCGCCTCCGACGATCAGGATCTTCATGGCGAGGCCCAGCGCAGATCCAACCAGGAGGCCAGCCAGACGAACGAATTCGTCAAGTGGATGATCCCCTGAAACCAGAATGAATAGGCCGCGCCCGACAAGACGGGGGATTGCCGGCTCCGCGCGGTCGCCAGAAGCCAGGCGCCTCCCATTCCGTACATTGCGATGTCCAGCCCGATACTGCCGCACAGGAAGAGAAGCATCGCCTCGCTCGCCGTCAGAGACCCACCGGGCCCCGGGAAGCCGAGGTGGATGACAACCCAGGTGGCCAAGGTGAAGACGTTCCAGACCAGATTGATGGCGAAGGCGCCGCGCCAGAAGCCCTTTGCCAGGAGCAGGACACCTGCGCTCAAGCCTGCATTCACCACGCCCCACCAGAGGAGGATGGAGACGTGGGAGGTGGCCAGCATATCTTGGGGAGTCATGGCTCTTCGTCCGAGCGTGAGGGGGGCGTTGCCTCGGGAGGGGCTTCGTCTGAGAACCGCCGCCAGCCTA
>CANGRP010000177.1 GCA_947456005.1 Caulobacteraceae bacterium | reverse complement strand
CCTTCAGATTGATGAAGCCGGGGCCAGCGATCTCGACCGAGGCGAACTCGGTCGCGCCCTCCAGGGCGCCCGCCGCGGCGGCGGCGATCTCCCGGGGATTGCGACCCACCCGCTTGGCGGCCGCCAGGGCGCCATTGCACTGGAAGTCCGCCAGGTCGGGGCGGTCCGAAGGCGTCGCGCGCGCCAGTTCAGGCGGCAGGTCAAGCGCCCGGAACGCCTCGGCGAGGCGTTGGTCGATCGCGCCCCTCAGCCCGGTCATTTCGGGGTCCGGCTCACCGTGGCGGCGGTCTGGACGCCGGCGTCGAGCCGGAAGCGTTTGCCCTGGCGGTTGAAGTCGGCCATGGCCGGGGTCACGTCAAAGCCCACCAGCACCTCGAAATTCGACCCTGAGGTGGTCAGGCTGGCCCGCGGGATGACGATTCCGTCGACCCGCTCCACGGCGTAGAGGCGGTCCTGGCCGGGCTCGAAGCGGATCGGCAGGTCGAAATAGACCTTGTCGATCACCATGCGGTTCCTTTGGGTCACAGCCACCCAGTAGCGATAGGTCTTGCTGTCCCCGCTCGCCTTGGGGCCGCGACCGGCGGCGAACAGAATGTCCATGGCCAGGGAGATCGGCTCTGCGTCCTTGTAGGCGCAGCCGGCGGAAATCTTCTGGATCTCGCCGGACCAGGCGACCTCGGCCGAGGCCTCACGGCCGCCATTGAACTCCACGTAGCGCCCCGCATCGTAAAGCACCTTCACGAAGGGGCAGGGACCGGCGTTGCGCAGCTGCGGCAGGGGCGCCTGGTTGTCGCCGAACTCGGCGTCGCGCTGGCGCTTCCGGGCCGCTTCCTCGGCCTGGTCGTCACCGCCCCGGGGCCGGGACTGGGCCAGGGCGTCTGTCGCCGGCACGGCGAAGGCGCAGGCCAGGAGGAAGGCGGCGATCAGGGAGCTCTTGCGCATCAGGTCGTCCGGCGAAGTCCCGCGCGGAAGGCGCGGTGAGGCCTTCTGATACTGAACAAAGATTACGGCTGCAACGCGGCCTGTCAGACCCTAGATTGGAGGCATGAGTGCAGACCCCCCCGCCCCCGCCGTCCTGACCGTCCGACTGGCCGCCCCGCGGGGCTTCTGCGCGGGCGTCGACCGCGCCATCCAGGTGGTCGAGGCGACCCTCGAGCGCTTCGGGGCTCCGGTCTATGTGCGCCATGAGATCGTGCACAATCGCCATGTCGTCTCCCGCCTCAGGGACATGGGCGCCGTCTTCGTCGAGACTCTCGAGGAATGCCCGGATGACCGGCCCGTGGTGTTCTCCGCCCACGGAAGTCCACGCGCCGTCATGGAAGGCGCCAAGGCGCGCGGCATGACCTTTCTGGACGCCACCTGCCCCCTCGTCTCCAAAGTGCATGTCGAGGCCGCCCGCCATCACGGCGCCGGCCGCCAGGTCCTGCTCATCGGCCACGCCGGGCACCCGGAGGTGGTCGGGACCATGGGCCAGCTGCCGGACGGGGCGGTGGTGCTGATCGAGACCCTCCAGGACGCCCAGTCCTTTGTCCCGCAGGGCGAAGGCGGGGTGGCCTACGTCACCCAGACCACCCTGTCGGTGGATGACACAGCCGAGATCGTCGAGGCGCTCAAGGCGCGATTCCCGGACATGGCCGCGCCGCACCGGGACGACATCTGCTACGCGACCACCAACCGGCAGGAGGCGGTGAAGTCCATCGCCGGCGACTGCGACGTCCTTTTGGTGATCGGTTCCGCCAACTCCTCCAACTCCGTCCGCCTGGTCGAGGTGGGGCTCCGGGCCGGCGCCCCGAAGGCCTTCCTGATCGACGACGCCGATGACCTCGACCTCGCCTGGATCACGGGCGCCCGGACCGTCGGCGTCACCGCGGGCGCCTCGGCCCCCGAGGACCTTGTCCAGGGGGTGATCCGCAAACTCTCCGGCGCCTTTGTCGTCACGGTGGAAGAGATCGGCGCGGCCCGCGAAACGGTCAGCTTCAAGCTCCCCCGGGCCCTGCTGGCGTGAGGCTGTCCCCGGACAACCCCACAGACCCTCGGACTCCCGACTTCCGGCGTCGCCACGAACTGGCTTGACCCGGCCCCGCGGCTCGCCCAATCCGGGCGCATGGCCGTCTATACCGACATCACAGACGAGGAACTGGCGACCCTGCTCGCCGATTTCGACCTCGGCGCGCCCCTGTCCCTCAAGGGAGTGGCCGAAGGGGTCGAGAACTCAAACTTCCTCCTGGAGACCGAGGCTGGCCGGTTCATCCTGACCATCTACGAGAAGCGGGTCAGGGCCGATGACCTGCCCTACTTCCTCGACCTCCTGACCTGGCTGTCCCGGCGGGGCTTTCCAGGCGCCGCGCCGGTCGCGGATCGGCAGGGTCGGACCCTGAAGGTCGTGCGGGGCAAGCCGGCGGCCATCGTCACCTTCCTGCTCGGCCTTTCAGTGCGCCGGCCCAACGCCGCCCATTGCCGGGAGGCGGGCGCGGGCCTGGCCTGGCTGCACCTGGCGTCGGAAGGCTTCGCGCTGACGCGGGAGAACACCCTGGGCCATGCGGCCTGGCGGCCCTTCTTCGAGCCCCTGGAGGCCGCCGCCGATACCCTCAAGCCGGGACTCTCCCGGACGATCCGCGCGGACCTGGACGCCCTGGACGCCGCCTGGCCGTCGGACCTTCCCTCGGGGGTGATCCATGCGGACTTCTTCCCCGACAACGTCTTCTTCCGGGGCGAGGCCTTCGCGGGCGCGATAGACTTCTACTTCGCCTGCAACGACGTTCTGGCTTACGACATCGCGGTCGCGCTCAACGCCTGGTGCTTCGAGGCGGACGGAAGCTTCAACGTGACCAGCGCCCGCGCCCTGGTGGCTGGTTATGAGTCCCGCCGCCCTCTCGGCGCCGCCGAGCGCGCGGCCCTGCCCGTCCTGGCCCGGGGGGCGGCCATGCGGTTCTTCCTGACCCGGCTGGCGGACTGGGGACCCGTCCCTGAAGGCGCCCTTGTCAGGCCGAAGTCGCCCCTGGAATACGAGCGCAAGCTCGCGGTCCACCGGGAATCCGCCGACCTCCTCCTCTTCGGCCCAGGCAAGTGACGCCGGACGTCGTGATCTACACGGACGGCGCCTGCTCGGGGAATCCGGGGCCCGGCGGCTGGGGCGCCGTCCTGCTCTGGGGCGACCATGAGCGGGAACTCTTCGGCGGCGATCCGGCGACCACCAACAACCGCATGGAGCTGATGGCCGCCATCCGCGCCCTGGAGGCCCTGAAGCGTCCCTGCCGGGTCGAGCTGCACACCGACAGTCAGTACCTGCGGACCGGCATCACAGAGTGGGTGCGGAACTGGAAGGCCCGGGGCTGGAAGACCGCCGACCGCAAGCCGGTAAAGAATGAGGATCTGTGGCGTCGCCTGGACGAGGCCCGGCAGAGGCACGAGGTGCAGTGGCGCTGGGTCAAGGGCCACAATGGTCATGAACTGAACGAGCGGGCCGACGCCTTGGCCCGGCGCGGCCTCACCGAGGGGCCCTTCGACGCTTGACGGGAAACGACGAGACACCTGATAGTTGTCTTTACAACTGTTGGAGATGGAATGCCCTCGGCAACCATACGGACACGGTCGGCGGACCCGCCCCACCTCGAGGTCCTCTACGAACTCAGCGCGGCCGAGGACGCCCTCCGGCGGGCGGTGGAGGCCCGGCTGCCGTCGCCCATGTCCTACACCCAGTTTCAAGTCCTGAGAGATTTCCTGCGCTTTGGCGACGGCGCTTCTCCGGCGGAGATCGCTTACCGGCTGCGAATGACCCGGGGCGCGGTGACGCACCTGCTCCAGCGCCTTGAGGCCCTGGGATGGATCCAGATCGCCGGGGACGACCGCGACGGGCGGCGCAAGCAGGTCTTCATGACCCTCGAAGGCGCAGACAGGGCCCGCAGCGCGGCCGCGGCCTTGCGCCCGGGAACCGACCAGCTGAAAACTGATTTGAATGACAACTACCTGAAGGACGGTCTCGGCTTCCTGCGGGACCTCCGCCTTAGCCTGGAGGCGCTCAGCCCCGCCGGCGGACCTCGAGGATCGAACCCCGGACGCCGGTAACCTCCACCTCGGCGCCGGCGGCCAGGGCGCCGCCGCCCTCCAGGTGCGCGGCCCATTCCTTGCCGTCGAGGGCGATCCGCCCCTCGCCCTTGTGGAAGGCGTCGACGGTGCGGGCCGCCTGGCCGACCAGGCGCGTGGAGGTGTCATTGATATCCCCGGACGCCGCGGCCCCGCCCCGTGGGAAGTAACGGCGGGCGCCGAAGGTCGTGACCAGGGTCAGGACGGCGAAGAAGACCGCCTGCCCCGTCCAGCCGGGATCCAGCACGAGGGCGAGCAGGGCCACAGCGCCCGCCGAGGCGGAGGGCCACAGGAGCCAGCCCGTGCCGGTCGCCGCCTCGATGGCGAGGAGGGCCACGGCCAAGCCACCCCAGAACCAGAACGGCTGGGCGGCGAGGATTTCGATCACGCCCGCCATTTCAGCCCTCCTTCGCGCCGCCGCGGGCGCTGTTGACGAGTTCGGACACGCCGGCGATCGAGCCGATCATCGAGGACATCTCGGCGGGCACGATCACGGTCTTCTGCTGCGGGCTCTCGGCCAGCTTGGCGAAGGCGTCCACATAACGCTGGGCGATGAAGTAGTTGATGGCGTTGACGTCGCCCTTGGCGATGGCCTCGGACACCATGCGGGTGGCTTCGGCCTCGGCCTCTGCAGAGCGCTCGCGCGCCTCGGCGTCCCGGAAGGCGGCCTCTCGGCGGCCCTCGGCCTCCAGGATGGCCGCCTGCTTGGCGCCCTCGGCCCGGGCGATCGCCGCCTGCTTCTCGCCGTCCGCCTCGGTGATCACCGCCCGGCGCTCCCGCTCGGCCTTCATCTGGCGGGCCATGGCGTTGGAGATGTCCGGCGGCGGCAACAGGTCCTTGATCTCGATCCGCGCCACCTTCACGCCCCAGGGGCTGGTGGCCTCGTCGATGACGGCGAGAAGCCGGGTGTTGATCTGGTCGCGCTGGCTGAGCACCTCGTCCAGCTCCATGTTCCCGACCACCGTGCGCAGGTTGGTCATGGAGAGCTGGGTGATGGCGTAGTCGAGATTGGTCACCCGGTAGGCGGCCGAGGCGGCGTCCATGACCTGGATGAAGACGATGGCGTCCACCTGGACTGTGACGTTGTCCTTGGTGATGACCTCCTGGCGGGGCACGTCCAGGACCTGCTCCATCATGTTGATCCGGGCGCCGATGGTCTCGACGAAGGGGGTCAGGATGTTGATCCCCGGCTTGAGGGTCCGGACATACCGGCCAAAGTGCTCGACGGTGAACTCACGTCCCTGGGGGACGATCTTGATCGTCGACAGCACGACCACGATGGCGAGGAGGACAAGAAGTCCGACCGTCAGCAGGGGAAACATGGCATCCTCCTCAGGGGTGGTTGGAACCTAGGTATTGGATG
>CANGRP010000176.1 GCA_947456005.1 Caulobacteraceae bacterium | reverse complement strand
GTCCTGGCGCTCGGCGGCTTCTTCGGGATCGCCGGCGCACTGCTCGCCGCCCTGATCGGCAGCCGCTTTGGGCGGTTGGCCCCGGTGACCGCTGCGATCGTCGTGAAGCTGCTCTCCGGATGGGTCATCACGACCTTCAGGCAGCCCGAGGTCTATGTCGCCATGCAGTTGATGCTGACCCTCAGCTTCTATTTTGCGATCACCTATACGCTGGGGCTGGGCGCGGCGATCGATCCCGGCGGCTCGGTCTCGGCCAGCCTTGGCGGCGTCATCCTGCTGGGAGGTTCCGTCGGCCCCTGGATTGGCGGAACGATCATCAAGGAGCAGGGTTACGCCGCCCTGGGGCTGACCTGTGCGATCCTTCTCGCCCTGGCCTTGGCGACATTCTTTGTCGCCGAGAGGCGTCTGCGCAGATCACAGGGTCAATGACCTCAGCTCCGACGTCAGCAGTCTGATGTCCACGCCCCCCATGACCGCCGCGACAGGTCCGACCGCCACTCGGCCGGGAAGGCGTCATCCGGAGGCCCCAAGACCCGGGCCGCCGAGGCGGCGTCCTTCCAGGTGAAGACCCGGCCCGCCGAGGGATTGTGGTGATGGTGATGTGTCCCATCCTTGCAGATGGACTGCGCCCAGTTCGGGGGGGCGTGGCCCGCCGGGCGCAAAACGCCGGTTTGGGTCGGTGGTTGAGGGGGAATGGGGGCTCAGTGCCACTCGTCCTTGCGGTGACGGGAGGTCCAGACGCCGATGGTGAGGCTGAGCAGGGCGACCCCGGTGGCGAGGTTATTCATGAGAGCGAAGGTCTCATCGAGAGGTCTGTTCGTCATGAGGTAGAAGGCGTGGACGCCGAAGTATCCAGACATCGACCCCATGAGGAGGGCGACCCAGAGATAGTTGTAACGGAGAGCGAGCACCAGGAAGCAAAGGGCCATGAGCCCGTCAAAGGTGAGCAGGAGGTTCCCGATGTTCCGAAAGCCCCAGACGAAATTCGCGCCCGCTGTAGCCGCAGTGTTGATGGCGAAGATAATCGCCGCCATGCGCTCAGGGGTCCTGCCTCCGACCAGTGCTATGAGGGGAACCCCTATCAGCAAAGCAGACTGGATTGCTTCCAAAGCAGACATGAAAAGGGGCTCCTCTCATGCGAGAAGAGCCCCAAATCCGTTAACGCAAGATGATTGGGGTCAGGCGACGACGCGCTGCTCTTCAGGTGGAAGTCTCCACTCCGCAGAGCCCTTGGGGAGGAACCCACCCATCCGCGGGCGAATGCCCAGGCGCAGGGCGGCTTCCTCCAGGCCGGAGTGGACCTGTCCCATGGTGGTGCGGGCTGAGCTCAGGGCGGCGACCGCCTCGGTCAGCTTGACCTGGACATCGTCGGCAAAGGCCACCGGAGCCCCCAGGTCAGACCGCGCCTGCAGAAGGTCGGCGAGCAGTTGAGTAGTCTCGATCAGGGCCGCGTCAATGGCCGCCTCCGTGGCGACGAGCTTTTCCTGAGTACGCTTTGCGATGAAAGCTTTATCCATGGGAATCCCCTTAACCCGGCGGTATGGCCGTGGAGTTAAGGTAAACCAGAGGTTAACGGGCGTCTTGCACGTTAACACTTCATTAACTGTGGCATTTTGCCGCAGATTAGCCGATTCGACGACTTTTCAAACGAAAATATAGTTAACTGTCCGTTACTCATAAGGTCAATTCAAGGAAACTTTAGGATTCCTGTGGAAATCTCGGCGCTCGACTCCGCCGGGACCTGCATGAAGCCGCCCGAATTCAGAACCCTGACGCCGACCACGACGGGCTTCCACGCCCGCATCATGGCGGCCGCCCTGGTCACGGCCCTCAGCGTCCTCATGCTGGCGAGCCTGGCCTTCATGGGTCAGCAGTGGGCGATGGTTCACGCCCAGAACCGGAACCTGCAGGCCACCCTTGGCGGCATGGCGGCCATCAGCATCGCCGACGCCATCCAGGCGGAAGACGCCAGTGCGGTGGACTCAGCTGTCCGCTCCCTGGGCCTGTCGCCGGTCTTCCTGTCCGCCGAGTACATCGACGCCGCCGGGCGCCGGGTCGCCGGCTTCCAGAGGGCGGATGCGGCGAACGGGGAGGCCATTGTGGTGATCCGCACCCCCGTCATCCGGAATGGCGAGCGCTTCGGCGAGGTGGTCACCGCCGGCCGGCCCGCCGGTCTGTTCGATGTCGCCCCTCAGCTCCTGGCCCTGGCCGGGGCCCTCCTCTTCGCCGGGATCGGCGCCGCCATGCTGATGGCCCGGACGCAGGCTGACCGTGTCATCGCCCCGGTGGTCGAACTCGCCGTCGCCATGCAGAAGGTGTCAGAGAGCGCCAGCTATGAGCCCATCCTCTTGAATACGCGGGACGGACTGTTCCGGGGCCTCAGCGCCTCCTTCAACCACCTCCTGCACCGGCTGTCTGTCCGCGAGGCCCAGCAGCAGGCCCTGATGTCCGAGCTGCAGGACGCCCGGGACCGCGCCGACGACGCCAACCTGATGAAGACGCAGTTCCTGGCCAATATGAGCCATGAAATCCGGACGCCCCTGAATGGCGTCCTGACCATGGCCGAGATCATGGCCATGGGCGACCTGCCCGACGAGCAGAGGAAACGCCTCGACGTTGTCCGCAAGTCCGGCGGCCTTCTCCTCGGCATCCTCAATGACGTCCTCGACCTGTCCAAGATCGAGGCCGGCCGCATGACCCTGACCGAGGAGGTCTTTGACCTGGAGACGGCGCTCAGCCCGGTGCGGGACCTCTTCGGACCCTCCGCAACCAGCAAGGGCCTGGACTTCGGGATGCGGGTGACGTCCGAGGCCGCCGGCGCCTGGCGGGGCGATCCCGGCCGTCTGCGCCAGATCCTCGGAAACCTGGTGTCCAACGCCGTCAAGTTCACCCACGCGGGCTCCATCCACATCCTCCTTGATCAGGTCGGGGACCAGTTGGTCATGACTGTCCGGGACACGGGCGTCGGCATTCCGGCCGCGAAGCACGCCGTCCTCTTCGACAAGTTCATGCAGGTCGACAACTCGGCCACCCGCCGCTTCGGCGGCACCGGCCTAGGCCTCGCCATCTCCGCAGAGCTCGCGCAGATGATGGGCGGGCGCATCAGCTTCGACAGCACAGAGGGGCTGGGCTCCACCTTCCGCTTCGCGGCCCCTGTTCCCCGGGCCGAAGGTGCGGTGACTCCCGTGCCGGATGTGGATCTCTTCGCCGACGACGAGGACTGGCCTCCCCTTCGCGTCCTCGCCGCCGAGGACAATCCCACCAACCAGCGGGTCCTGTCCGCCGTCATGGCTGTCACAGGATGCGCTCTGGAAGTGGTGGCCGACGGGGCCGCCGCGGTGGCCGCCTGGAAGACCGGTCGCTTCGACGTGATCCTGATGGATATCCACATGCCGGTGATGGACGGTGTCGAGGCGACCAGAGCCATCCGCGCCCTCGAGAGCCAACACGGCCTGCCCAGGACGCCGATCATCGCCGTGACCGCCGACGCCTTGACCCATCAGGTGTCACAGCACCTGGCCGCCGGCATGGACGCCCACCTGGCCAAACCGATCGAGATCAAGCGCCTGATCGAGACCATCGGCCGGGTCGCCTCCGCCCCGGACCTTGGGTATCCGCAGACGGCCAGCAGGGCCTGAGACACACCCACGCCCTTCGCCTCCTGAGGGGCGAAAGGGGGGCTGCTGAGGCGCCGTCACCGCCCGCGCCGACCTCTGGTCCCGCTCGGGTTCCGATGCAGGCCGGTCAGTCTGCGTCCGCGACCCGCAGTTCCGGCCAGCGCCCCAGAACCCCGGACACCTTGCGGCGGAAGCCCTCCGCCGGACGGTTCGGATTGGGACGCAGGCGCAGGCTGAACAGGTCCTCCAGGCCAAAGGGCGCCGAGAGGGTCAGCCGGTCGTCAGCCTCCAGACGCACGCCCACGGCGTTGGTCGTGCTGACGAACCGCTCCAGGGCCTCGGTGCTGCAGGACAGGGGGGAATAGGGCTCGCCGAAGCGGCCTTCGAACCACAGGTGAACCCGGGCCTGGTTGCGCACCTCCACCAGCCGGTCCAGGGGTGGCGGCAACTCCGCGGCGGCCCGCCGGATGACCTGGTCCTCCGCCTCCCAGCTCAGGTCGGCGGCATCGAAATAGGCCAGGTCGTAATCCTTCAGCCCATAGTCCTCAGGTCGCCCTGTCAGGTGATTCAGGACCTTCTGGTAGACCGCGCCGGAGAAGATCAGCCAGTCCGGCAGGTCCAGATCTCGGGCCGCCCGCAATACGGTCATCAGGCTGTCCGACCGGCGCACCAGGGTCTCGAGGGTCTCCGCGTGCTTCATGCCCGGCCCCGCAGCGGCCAGGCATGGTCGAGGGGGCCGTGGCCGCCGCCCAGCCCGGGCGCCCTGGCGATGGCCTCCTGGACATAGGCCCAGGCCCGCGCCACGGCGGCTTCCAGCGACAGGCCCTGGGCCAGGCCCGCCGCGCAGGCCGAGGCCAGGGTGCAGCCCGTGCCGTGGGTATGGCGGGTGTCGATGCGACCGGCCTCGAACAGGGTCTCGCCGGACGGGGTGATCAGCAGGTCGACCACCCGGCCGCCTTCAAGGTGACCGCCCTTCATCAGCACCGCCCGGGCGCCCAGGGCCAGCAGGGCCTCGCCAGCCCGTCTCTGGTCATCCGGGGTCCTCACCGGCAGACCGGTCAGGGCCTCGGCCTCCGGGGCGTTGGGTGTCAGCAGCCACGCCCGGGGGATCATCAGGCTACGGACGGCGTCCATGGCCTCGGCGTCCAGCAGGGCCGCCCCGCCCTTGGCGGTCATCACCGGGTCGACCACGGCGGGGATGTCCCGAACGGAATCCAGGATGGCCGCAACCGTCTCGACCATGGCGACGTCGCCCAGCATGCCGGTCTTCAGGGCGTCCGCGCCGATGTCGTCCAGGACGGCCCGGGCCTGGGCCGTCACCATCTCCGCCGGCACAGGCAGGACCCCGCTGACCCCCAGTGTGTTCTGTACCGTCACGGCGGTGACCGCTGTGGCGGCGAAACCGCCCAGGGCCGTGACGGCCTTGAGGTCGGCCTGAAGGCCGGCGCCGCCCCCGGAATCGGACCCGGCGATAATGAGGACTCGGCCAAGCTTCTTGGACATGCCCCCTCCTAGCGCGGCCCGCTGCGGATTGCACGACGACTCCGCCCCCTGACCCGGAGCTCCCCCCGGGGAGAGCAATTGGCTCTCTCATTCCTCCCCCCAGGGGGAGGTGGCGCGCGCAGCGGGCCGGAGGGGGTCAACGGCGAGGGGGATGGACCCCCTCACCGACCTGCGGTCGGAGCTCCCCCTTGGGGGACTATTGCGAAATCCCCGGATCGTGATTCCCTGCTTTGGCGGCGGAGGATTTGCGATGTCAGTGAAGTCGACGGGACAGCTTGGGTTTGGCGAGATTGGCGCGGCCCGTCGGGGCGGAGTTCCGGCCCTGGACC
>CANGRP010000175.1 GCA_947456005.1 Caulobacteraceae bacterium | reverse complement strand
CGGGCGGCCCTTCATCGGCTCTGAGGACCCCCAGATCGTCTGGATGCGGCGGGTCGCCGAGAAGGGCTGGACCGCGCCGACCTGGCCGGCGGCCTACGGCGGCGGCGGGCTGTCGCCGGAACAGGCCCGGGTCCTCGAGCAGGAACTGGCCCGCGGGCGGTATCGCACGCCCCTGTCGTCCTTCGGCCTCTGGATGCTGGGGCCCGTGCTTCTGGAGTACGCCAACGAGGCCCAGAAGCTGGAGCACCTGCCGCGGATCATCCGCGGAGAGGCCCGCTGGTGCCAGGGCTACTCCGAGCCCGGCGCAGGATCGGACCTGGCCTCCCTGCAGACCCGCTGCGAGGACAAGGGCGATCACTGGCTGATCAATGGCCAGAAGATCTGGACCAGCTACGCCAACAAGGCCGACTGGTGCTTCTGCCTGGTGCGCACCGACACTTCCAAGAAGCACGAGGGCATTTCCTTCGTGCTCATCGACATGAAGTCGCCGGGGGTCGAGACCCGGCCGATCCAGCTGATCTCCGGGGAAAGCCCCTTCTGCGAGACCTTCTTCACCGACGTAAAGATCCCCAAGGAGAACCTGGTGGGCCAGGTCAATGGCGGCTGGCAGATCGCCAAGCGCCTCCTGCAGTACGAGCGCCAGAACATCTCCGGCGGTTTCGGTCCCGGCGAGAGCGCGGGCGGCTCCTCCAGTGACCTCGGCGTCATGGCCCGCAACTATGTCGGGACTGACGAGACAGGGGCCCTCTCCGATACGGACCTGCGCACCCGGATCACCCGCAACAAGATGGACTTCGACTGCTTCTACAAGACGATCCGCCGCATCGAGGCGGAGTCCAAGGCCTCCAACGGCCCCTCGGCGGCGACCTCGATCATCAAGTACGCGGTGGCGAGCTTCGCCCAGGAGCGCTCTGAACTGGTCGTGGAGATGATGGGCAGCAAGGGCCTGGGCTGGACCGGCGAGGACTATGCGCCCCAGGAAATCGGCGCGGTGCGCGGCTGGCTCAGGGCCAAGGCCAACTCGATCGAGGGCGGCAGCTCGGAGGTCAACCTCAACGTGATCTCCAAGCGGGTGCTGGGGCTTCCCGACCCCGCCTAGGGGTCGCGGCGAACGGACGGTTTTTCAGGAAAGGCGGGACAGATGGCGGATTTCGGCGGCGAAGACCTCGAGGGCTTCCGGACGGAGGCCAAGACCTGGCTGGATGAGAACTTTCCCAAGGCCCTTGCGGCGGACCCTGCAGCCCAGATGGCGGCCATGGGCGGCGGCAAGGAGGGCGACGACGCCCGCCTCTGGCGCGAGCGCATGGGGGCCAAGGGCTGGGGCGTCCCCACCTGGCCGGCGGCCTACGGCGGCGGCGGCCTGTCCCGCGCCAAGGCCCGGGTCCTGGCCGAGGAGATGGCGCGGATCGGGGCCCGGAACCCCATCGGCGGCATGGGCGTGATGATGTTCGGGCCGACCCTCCTGGAGTACGGGACCGAGGCCCTCATGCGCCAGCACATGCCCGGCATCGTCAACGGCTCGGTCCGCTGGTGCCAGGGCTATTCAGAGCCGGGTTCGGGCTCGGACCTCGCCTCCCTTCAGACCCGCTGCGAGGACAAGGGCGACCACTGGCTGGTGAACGGCCAGAAGATCTGGACCTCGGGCGCCAACATCGCCGACTGGTGCTTCTGCCTGGTGCGGACGGTCACGAGCAAGAAGCATGAGGGCATCTCGTTCGTCCTGATCGACATGCGCGCGCCCGGGGTCGAGGTCCGCCCGATCAAGCTGATCAACGGCACTTCGCCCTTCTGCGAGACCTTCTTCACCGACGTGAAGGCGCCCAAGGACCAGCTCTTCGGTCCGCTGAACGGGGGCTGGACCGTGGCCAAGCGCCTGCTCCAGTTTGAGCGGGACAACATCTCCGCCGGCCTGGGCGGCGGATCGATCGGCGCCCCGTTGGCGGCCCTCACCGTCCGTGAGGCGGCGCTGGATTATGTGGGCGTCGACGAGGACGGGCGCCTCGCCGATCCCGACCTTCGTCGCCGGATCGTCGATCATCTGATGGAGACCCAGGCCTTCCAGCAGACTGTCCGCCGGGCGGCGGATGAGTCCAAGTCCAACCAGGGCCCGTCCGCGGTCACCTCGATCATGAAGTACGCCGGGGCCAAGATCGCCCAGGAGCGCAACGAACTGATCGTCGAGTCCCTGGGGACTGCGGGGTTGGGCTGGGAGGGCGAGGGCTTCTCCTCCCCCGAACTGGCCGCGGTGCGAACCTGGCTGAGGGCCAAGGCGAACTCCATCGAGGGCGGGACCTCGGAGATCAACCTGAACGTCGTCTCCAAGCGGGTTCTGGGCCTCCCGGATCCGAAATAACCGACTCGCGTAACTGCCTCTGTATGGTATGATTACAGATAAGATATTGAATTTTAGGGAGTATTTCTGATGGCCGATTTTGGCGACAGTGGACTCGATGGCTTCCGCACCGAGGCCCGCGACTGGCTGGAGGCGAATTTCCCCGTCTCCCTGCGCAAGGATCTCGCCGCCCTGGAGGCGATGGTCCTGTCCCCGGAGCCGCCGAAGGGGGACTTCGCGGTCTGGAAAGCGCGCATGGGCGCCAAGGGTTGGGGCGTCCCGACCTGGCCGGCTCAGTACGGCGGAGGCGGCCTTTCCCGTGAGCAGGCCCGCGTACTTCAGCAGGAAATGGCGGCCGTCGGCGCCGTGAACCCCATCGTCGGCATGGGCGTGAGCATGTTTGGTCCGACCCTCCTGGAGTACGGGACCGAGGCCCAGAAGCAGAAGTATATCCCCGACATCGTCCACGGCCGCGTCCGCTGGTGCCAGGGCTTCTCGGAGCCGGGCGCGGGGTCGGATCTGGCCTCGCTCCAGACCCGGGCCGAGGACAAGGGCGACCACTTCCTGGTCAACGGCCAGAAGATCTGGACCTCCGGCGCCCAGTGGGCGGACATGATCTTCTGCCTGGTCCGCACGGACACCACCAAGAAGCACGAGGGCATCTCCTTCGTGGTCTTCTCGATGCGCCAGCCCGGCGTCGAGGTCCGCCCGATCCGGCTGATCGCCGGCAACTCGCCCTTCTGCGAGACCTTCATCACCGACGTGAAGGTGCCCAAGGACGATCTGGTCGGCCCGCTCAATGGCGGCTGGTCGGTGGCCAAGCGCCTGCTGCAGCACGAGCGCAGCGGCATGGACGGGGCCCGCCGCGGTCCTGCCCAGAAGGTCATACTGGGCCAGCTGGCCAAGACCTATGTGGGCGAGGACGACCAGGGTCGCCTGGCGGACCCGGACCTTCGCACACGCATCATCATGAACGAGATGGACCAGGCGGCCCTGCAGGCCACGGTCCGCCGGGCCGCCCTGGAATCCCGCGGCAACGCCGGGCCGAGCGCCACGACCTCGATCATGAAGAACGCCAACATGAAGATCGCCCAGGACCGGGCGGAGCTGACCCTGGAGTTCATGGGCCACCGGGGGCTGGGCTGGGAAGGCGCCGACTTCGCTCCAGAGGAGCTTTCAGCTGTGCGGGGCTGGCTCTCCGGGAAGGCCGGCTCGATCTATGGCGGGTCGAACGAGGTCCAGAGCAACATCATATCCAAGCGCATTCTTGGCCTGCCCGACCTGACACAGTCGCGCTGAGCCCGTTTTTCTGAAGGAGAGGTTTCATGGCAGACTTTGGAGGCGGCGATCCGGAGGCCTTCCGCAAGGAAGTGCGCGAGTGGGTCGAGGCCAATTTCCCCGCCGAGCTGAAGGGCCGGCCCAACCCGATGATGCGCGAGGAGCGCGCCAAGCCGAGCGAGGCCCAGGAAGCCTGGCGCAAGGCGGTCGGGTCCAAGGGCTGGGGCACCCCCACCTGGCCGAAGCAATACGGCGGCGGCGGCCTTTCGAGCGCCGAGGCCCGGGTGATCCAGCAGGAGTTCGGCCGCGCCGGCGCCTACAACCCGATCGGCGGCATGGGCGTGATGATGTTCGGCCCGACCTTGCTGGAGTACGGCACCGAGGACCAGAAGCTGGAGCACATCCCGCTGATCTGCCGCGGCGACGTCCAGTGGTGCCAGGGCTTCTCCGAGCCGGGCGCCGGTTCGGACCTGGCGGCCCTGCAGACCCGGGCTGAGGACAAGGGCGACCACTTCCTGATCAACGGCCAGAAGATCTGGACGTCAGGCGCCCAATACGCCGACTGGTGCTTCTGCTTGGTGCGGACCGACACCTCGAAGAAGCATGAGGGCATCTCCTTCGTCCTCTTCAGCATGCACCAGCCGGGCGTCGAAGTGCGTCCGATCAAGCTGATCGCCGGCTCCTCGCCCTTCTGCGAGACCTTCTTCACCGACGCCCGCGCCGAGAAGAAGAACCTCGTCGGGCCTTTGAACGGCGGCTGGACCATCGCCAAGCGTCTCCTGCAGCATGAGCGCGGCGGCCTGTCCGGCGCCGGAGGCGGCGGCGGCATGGGCGGCCGGTCCCTGGTGGACCTGGCCCGCGAGTATGTCGGCGTGGACGACCAGGGCCGGATCGCCGATCCGGACCTTCGCACCCGCGTCGTCCAACATGAGATCGAGGGCCGTTCCTTCCAGCAGACCGCCGTGCGCGCCATGCTGGAGAGCAAGGGCAATTCCGGTCCCAGCGCGGCGACCTCGATCATGAAGAACGCCGGCACCAGCTGGATGCAGATGCGTCACGAGTTGACCCTCGAGATCATGGGTCACCAGGGCCTGGGCTGGGAAGGCGACGCCTTCAAGCCCGAGGAGCTTGGCGCCGTCCGCGGCTGGCTGGGCGGCAAGGCCTTCACGATCTACGGCGGCAGCCAGGAGGTGCAGAGCAACATCATCTCCAAGCGCATCCTCGGCCTGCCCGACCTCACCCAGCACAACTGACACCCACCGACACGACGAGATTAAGGATCAACTGAAATGGCCGTTCTGAACGAAGAACAGAGCATGCTCCGCGACGCCGCGAAGAGCTGGACCCAGGAAAAGAGCCCGGTCACCGCCTTCCGCAAGATGCGCGATTCCGGCGTCGAGATCGGATACGACGTCAACGCCTGGAACGAGATGGCCGAGATGGGCTGGGCCGGGGTGATCATCCCCGAGGAATACGGCGGCTCGGCCTTCGGCTACCTGTCCATAGGCCTTATCCTCGAGGAACTGGGCCGGACCCTGACCGCCTCGCCACTCATCGCCTCGGGCGTCGGCGCGGCCTCGGCTCTGGTGCTGGGCGGCTCTGACGCCCAGAAGTCCGAGTGGCTGCCGAAGATCGCCGACGGCTCCGTGGTCGGCGCCCTGGCGGTGGACGAGGGCCCGCACCACGCCCCGGAAAAAGTCGCCCTGGCCGCGACCAAGTCCGGCGCCGGGTACAGCCTGTCCGGGACCAAGACCTTCGTCATTGAGGGCCTGGCCGCCAACCTGCTGGTGGTCTCCGCGCGCACCTCCGGCAAGCCCGGCGACAAGGACGGGATCACTCTGTT
>CANGRP010000174.1 GCA_947456005.1 Caulobacteraceae bacterium | reverse complement strand
AGGGCCGCCGGATGAGCGGGGGAGACTCCGTCCGCGCCGACGTCTGGCTCTGGCGTGCGCGGTTCTTCAAGTCGCGGAGCCTGGCCGCCCGGTTCCTGGAAGAGGGCCGGGTGCGGCTGACCCGTGAGGGCGCTGAGAGCCGGATCGACAAGTGCGCCCGTCCCCTGCGGGCGGGCGACCAGCTCGTCTTCGCCTCAGGTGGACGGCTGACGGCCGTGGAGATCCTCGCCTTGGGCGAACGCCGGGGTCCGCCGTCGGAGGCCCGGACCCTCTACCGGACGCTGGAGGCGCCCGCGACCCCGGACGCCGGCGTCGCCTGAGCCCTTGCCCTGTCCCGCCCCGGCGCCTAGCGTCCGGGGAAAGCGGGAGGCGATGACATGAAGGCGAGACTGGCGGGCGTATGGGTCCTGATCTTTGCGAGCCTCCTTGCACCCGGGGCGTCGGCACTCGCCGCGAAACCGCCCGAGGAGACCCGCAAGGTGGCCGGCCTCTCGGCCCCCGCCGAGATCCGGATCGACCGCTGGGGAGTGCCCCATATCTACGCCCAGTCGGCCCGGGACGCCTTCTTCGTGCAGGGCTACAACGCCGCCCGGGACCGGCTCTGGCAGATCGACCTCTGGCGCAAGCGGGGGTTGGGCCTGCTGGCGCGGGACTTCGGTCCGGATTTCGCCGAGCAGGACCGTGCGGCGCGGCTGTTCCTGTATCGTGGGGACATGGCCGCTGAATGGGCCGCCTACGGCGCCTCGGCCAAATCCGACACGGAGGCCTTTGTGGCGGGGATCAACGCCTATGTCGGCGAGATCCTCAACGGCGGCCGTCCCCTGCCCCGGGAGTTCCGGATCGCCGGAACCCGACCCGACCTCTGGGCGCCCGAGGACGTGGTCCGCATCCGCAGCCACGGCCTGACCCGGAACGCCGGGATGGAGGTCGCACGGGCCCGGATCCTCTGCGCCGGAGGCCCCGGCGCGGACCGCCTGTTCAAGAAGCTGGAGCCGGACTGGACCTCGACGGTCCCGGAGGGTCTCGACCCCTGCGCCATCCCTGCCGACGTCCTGAAGGATTACACACTGGCCACCCGCGGGGTCCGGTTCGACTCCGCCCGCCGGCGCCTGGCGGCGGAGGCTTCGCTCCCCGATTCCCAGGGGTCGAACAACTGGACGATCGCGCCGTCGAAGACCACGACGGGGCGACCCATCCTGGCCAACGATCCGCACCGGGACCACGGCCTGCCCTCCCTGCGCTATGTCGCCCACCTGGAGGCCCCGGGCCTGTCGGTGATCGGCGCCGGCGAGCCCGCCTTGCCGGGGGTGTCCATCGGCCACAACGGAGCGATCGCCTTCGGCCTCACCATCTTCTACTCCGACCAGGAGGACCTCTACGTCTACGAGACCTCGCCCCAGGACCCTGGCCTCTACAGGTCAGGAGAGGGATGGGCGCGGATGGAGACCGTACGTGAGCGCATCGAGGTGCGCGGTGAAGCGCCGCGGGAGGTGGAGCTCCGGTTCACCCGCCACGGCCCTGTGATCCATGCCGATCCCTCCGGACGCAAGGCCTTCGCCCTGCGCTCCGTCTGGGCCGAGCCCGGCGCCAGCGCCTACTTCGGCTCCCTCGGCTATATGAACGCCCGTTCCTGGCCCGAATTCAAGGCCGCCCTGGCGAACTGGGGAACCCCCAGCGAGAACCAGGTCTATGCCGACGTCTCGGGGCGGATCGGCTGGGTCGCCGCGGGACGGACGCCGGCCCGGCCCAACTGGGACGGACTGCTGCCGGTCCCCGGCGATGGGCGCTACGAGTGGCGGGGCTTTCTGTCCCACGACCAACTGCCTTCGCGGGTGGACCCAGCAGAGGGCTTCATCGCGACGGCGAACGCCATGAACCTACCCGCTGACTATCCCGTCGCCGAGCGCAAGGTCGGCTTCGAATGGGCGAACCCGGCTCGCCAGCAGAGGATCGACGAGGTGCTGGGCGGCGGCGGCAGGATCAGCCTCGAGGCCGCCATGGCCCTCCAGACGGATCCGACGGACATCACCTCCAGACGCCTGCTCAAGCTGTTGGCGCCCCTGAAGTCCGAAGTTCCCCTCACCGCCCGGGCGCTGGACCTCATGCGCGGCTGGGACGGCAGGGCGAGCGCCGACAGCGTGGCGGCCTCGATCTACCTGACATGGACCGGCAAGCACCTGGGACCCGCGGTGGTCGCCAAGGCTGTACCGGAGGCGGCCCGCGCCCTCGTCGGCGGTGGCGACCTGGCGGCGGTGATGGACCTCCTGGACGCCCCTGACAGCGCCCTGGGGCCCGATCCCGCGGCGGCGCGGGACGCACTCCTCCTGCAGAGCCTTCAAGCGGCCGTCGCAGAGGTCGAAGTCCGACTGGGACCAGATCCGTCGGCCTGGACCTGGGGGCGACTGCATCAGGCCGGGTTCACCCACGTCCTGGCGCCGCTCGCCGGTGATGCAGACCGTGCGGGACTGAGCGTGGGGCCGGCGCCCATGGCCGGGACCTCCCTTTCGCCTCTGGCGGCGTCCTGGCGCGCCGAGGACTTCCGCGTGATGTCCGGCGCCTCCTTCCGGATGGTGCTGGACGTGGGGAACTGGGACGCCAGCCGGTTCATCAACACGCCCGGCCAGTCCGGGGATGTGGACAGCCCCCACGCCCGGGACCTTTTCCCGATCTGGGTGAAGGGCGGCTACCTCCCGCTGGTCTACAGCCGCGAGGCGGTGGAGGCGGCGACGGAGCGGGTCCTGAAACTGTCGCCGGCGCGCTGAACGGCGGGCGGCATTGACAACCCCGGCGCGGACCGCGAGAACCCGCGCCGGAAGCGCCCTGAGCCCGGAGCCCGAGAGCCGCGATGACCTACATTGTCATGGACCCCTGCATCAAATGTAAGTTCATGGACTGTGTGGAGGTGTGTCCGGTCGACTGCTTCTACGAGGGCGAGAACTTCCTCGTCATCAACCCCGATGAGTGCATCGACTGCGGGGTCTGCGAGCCCGAGTGCCCGGTGGATGCGATCAAGCCGGATACCGAGGATACGCCGGACGGCAAGTGGCTGCGCATCAATACCGATTACGCCAAGGTCTGGCCGAACATCACCCTGAAGGGTGAGCCGCCGGCGGACGGCGCGGACTTTGAGCGTGAAACCGACAAGTTCGAGAAGTATTTCAGCGAGAAGCCAGGCAAGGGCTCCTGAGGCCGACGCGGCGCAAGCCTTTCTTTGATCTCAGTTTTGTGATACGCGTCCACAGCCCCTTCGGAGTCCCGTCGGGGCGATTGTGTTCACAAGTCGTCGCTCGCCGTCGACCTCCGCCCCCGGAAGGCGAAGGGTGTCCTGACAGGAAGCCATCGGAAACAGACTGAGCCGAACCCGCATGTTTTGCGGGGCAGGAGAGTTTGTCCCGGGCGGAAGGTCAGGACCTGAACGGCGAGCCGCCGAAGTGCGTTGAGGGGATCACAGTATGAGCAAGGACGGTACTCAGTTCACGGTGGGCGATCACGTGGTCTATCCGGCGCACGGCGTCGGGCAGGTCCAGGGGATCGAGACCCAGGAAGTCGCCGGCTACTCGCTTGAAGTGTATGTCATCACCTTCGACCACGAGAAGATGACTCTCCGGGTGCCGACCGCCAAGGCGCGGGTCTCGGGCCTTAGGTCCCTTGCGGAGGGCAATGTGGTCAGCCGGGCCCTGACCACCCTCAAGGGCCGCGCCCGGGTGAAGCGCACCATGTGGTCGCGCCGCGCCCAGGAGTACGAGGCCAAGATCAACTCGGGCGACCTGATCTCCATCGCCGAGGTGGTGCGCGACCTTCACAGGGCGGAGAACCAACCCGAACAGTCCTATTCAGAGCGGCAGCTCTATGAGTCCGCCCTTGACCGTATGGCCCGCGAAGTGGCCGCAATCGAGCGTATCGACCGGGAGGCGGCCATCGGAATCCTGACCAAGAGCCTGACGAAGGCCGCCGTCTCCGTCTGATGGGGCCACCCTCGGCTCAGGTCTCGGGCTTCGAACCGGTCCGGTAGTCGCCAAAAGCCGAATCCCGGCTGGTCAGGGCCTTTGTGACCCCCTGCCGCAACTCAGCCATGTAGGTGCGGCTGGCGGGGGTGTGCCAGCCAAGGGCGTGGAGATCCGTCCCCGCGCGGATGCCCGCCCGCATGCCCATGGCTTCCATCTGCCTGTGCACCAGCCGCTTGTTGAGCTGGGCGAGCTCCGGATCCACCTTGGCGATCCGCTCAGCCATGGCCAGGACCTCGCCCTCGAGGTCCTCGACCTTGAAGGCCCGGTTCGCGAAGCCCAGCCGGACGGCCTCCAGCCCGTCGAAGGCATCTCCGGTCAGCATCAGCTCCATAGCTGCCCGCATGCCGACGATCCAGGCATGGTACTGGTTGTCCGGAGGGCTCATGGTCCGCACGGCCGGATAGCCGATCCTGGCGTCCTCAGCCACGTAGACGAGGTCGCAGGCGACGGCCAGTTCGGAGCCGCCCGCAAGGCACCACCCATGCACCTGGGCGATGATGGGCTTGGCCATGTCCCACATGCGGAAACAGCCCTCGACCACGTGGCGGGCCCACTGGCCCTGGCCGCCAGCCGTATGGAACGGCAGGGCGCCCACGCCGGCGAGGTCATAGCCCGAGGAGAAGCATGGGCCGGCGCCCCGCAGGATGATCACGCGGACGGCGGGATCGCTGTCGGCGGCCTCCAGGGCGGCAAAGAGTTCCCCGCGCAGGGCGTTCGACAGGGCGTTGCGCTTTTCCGGTCGGTTGAGAGTCAGCCGCCGGATGTGCGGCGCCGGATCGTCGATCAGGAGGATGGGCTGGTCGGTCATGTGATGTCTCCCCGTGTTTGACCTCAGCCTAGGCGCGGCGGCCCCATCGGGACAAGCACCCACAGGTTGACGCATGGTCCGCCTTGACGCGACCCGCTGTGGCCCGGCTAATCGCGCCAAAGGCAGGAGACCCAGGATGAAACTCTACAATTCCGTCGGACCCAACCCGCACGTCGTGCGCATGTTCATCGCCGAGAAGGGCCTGGACGTCCCGAAGCAGGAAGTTGACCTGATGGGTGGCGAGAACCGTCGGCCGCCGTTCAACTCAACCGTCAACGTGGCGGGCCAGTTGCCGTCTCTGGAACTGGACAACGGCAAGACGATCTCCGAGATCACCGCGATCTGCGAGTACCTCGAGGAGGTCGGCGCCGGACCGGCCCTCATCGGCGCGACGGCCGAGGAGCGCGCCGAGACCCGCATGTGGGTGCGTCGCATCGACCTGAACATCTGCGAGCCGATGGCCAACGGCTTCCGCGCCGCGGAGGGACGGGCCCTGTTCGCCAACCGGATCAAGCTCGTGGGGGCGGACGGCGCCGCAGAGCTCAAGGCCATCGCCCGCGACCGGCTGATCTGGCTGGACGGACTCCTGGCCGGTCGGACCTGGGTGGCGGGAGAGCGCTTCACCCTGGCGGACATCCTGCTGTTCTGTTTCCT
>CANGRP010000173.1 GCA_947456005.1 Caulobacteraceae bacterium | reverse complement strand
GCGCTACGGCCAGGTCCTGGAACAGCAGGACGGCGAAGGTCACACGGCCCGCCTGGACATGCTGGCGGCGGCTCTCGGTCAGGATCGGCATGACCACTGCGGTGGATGACAGGGCCATGGCGGCGCCGACCGCCGCGGAGGCGGTCACCGAGGCCCCCAAGAGATAGGCGGTCAGGCCGACGATAAGGCCGCACCCCAGGACCTGCAGGGCGCCCAGGCCGAAGACGTAGCGCCGCATCAGCCAAAGCCGGGCCCATGACAGCTCCAGCCCGATCATGAACATCAGGAAGACCACGCCCAGCTCGCCAAGCTGGGCGAGCTCCTTCGGCGAATCGATGGTCAGCTCCGCCGCCCAGGGCGCCAGGGACCCGAGGGCGCCCAGGCCCGAAGGGCCGAGGAGAACGCCGGCGCCGAGGAAGCCGAGGATGGGACTGATCTTCCAGCGCCGGAACAGCGGAACGATGATGCCCGCCGTCGCCAGGAAGAGGATGACGTCCTTGAAATCGCCGGGAGCGGGGTGAGCCATGATCGTCCTCGTGCGCTTCGACTATGGCCCATGCCGGAGCGGGGCGCGAGGCCCCACTATCGATGGCGAGACGCAGATTGGACGAGGGGTGGACAGTTCAGAAAACAGGTGCCTGGATCCGGGGCAGTGGCTATGCGCCGCCCACCGACCCATGCCCCGGAGCTTTCGATGATCCTGTCGCGCCCGCTGACCATTGCCCTGGCCCTCGCCTTCGCCCTTCCGGCCGCCGCCGCCGACCTCACGGCGCCCCGCATGGGCGCATGGGGCTTCGACGTGTCCGGCCGGGACGCCGCCACGCCGGCTGCGCGGGACTTCTTCGTCCACGCCAACGGAACCTACCTCGACAAGCTGGAGATCCCGGCGGACCGCTCCAGCTATGGCGCCTTCGACGCCCTGCGCGAGCTGTCCGTGAACCGCATGCACGCCGTGCTTGAGGCCGCCGCAGCGGATCCGGCGCCCACGGCGGATCGCCAGCGCCTGGCCACCCTTTACCGGAACTATATGGACGAAGGCCGGATCGCCGCCCTGGGCGCCCAGCCCATCACCCCCGCGCTGAAGGAGATCCGGGGCCTTCGCAACCACCGGGACGCCGCCCGCCTGATGGGCCGTTCCGCCCAGGGCTTCGGGGCTTCGGTCTTCTCGGTCTTTGTTTCCGATGACGCCCGCAACCCGCAGGCCTACGCCGTCTATGTGAGCCAGTCAGGACTGAACCTTCCGGACCAGGACTACTATCTGGAGCCGAGATTCGAACGCCAGAGGGCGGAATACCGTGCCTACGCCGAACGCCTGCTGACCTTGGCGGGATGGACCGACCCCGGTAAGGCGGCGGACGCCATCCTCGCCTTCGAGACCCGGATCGCGAAGGCCTCCTGGACCAACGCCCAGCGCCGGGACCGGGACAAGACCTACAATCCCGACACCCCCGCCGAACTGGCCCGGAGCGCACCGGGCTTCGCCTGGGCCGACTACCTGGTGGGCGCCGGGCTCTCCGGCGTGAAGCGAGTGATCCTGCGCGAGCAGGGCGCCGTTCCCGAGATCGCGAAGATCTATGCGGAGACCCCGCTGGACACCCTCAAGGCTTACATGGCCCTCAGCCTGGTGGACGAGGCCGCGCCGTATCTCGCGCCCGAGTTCGACCAGGCGAACTTCGAGTTCCGGGGCAAGGTCCTGACTGGCCAGCCCCAGCAGCAGCCGCGCTGGAAGCGCGCCGTGACCCTGGTGGATGACCAGCTCGGCGAGGCCCTGGGCCGGGACTACGTGGCCGCCTACTTCCCGCCGGAGTCCAAGGCCCTGGAGAAGCTGTCCAAGTTCAGCGTCATGATCGGCTATCCTGACGCCTGGCTGGACTATACCGGCCTGGAGATGAAACCCGGCGACCTGTTCGGCGATGTCTCCCGCGCCCGGGCCTGGGACTGGAACCGCCGCGTGGCGCGCCTCAACAGCCGGGTGGACCGCAAGGAATGGAGCATGACCCCGGCGACGGTGAACGCCTACTATTCCTCCACGCGTAACGTGATCGTCTTCCCGGCCGCCATCCTTCAACCTCCCTTCTTTGACCCCGCCGGCGACATGGCGATCAACTACGGCGCGATCGGCGGCGTGATCGGCCACGAGATCACCCACGGCTTCGATGACCAGGGCCGGAAGTCGGATGGAGACGGGCGCTTGTCGGACTGGTGGACCCCGCAGGACGCCGAGCGCTTCAACGCTGAGGCCGCCAAGCTGGGCGCCCAATACTCCGCCTTCGAGGCCCTTCCGGGGGTCTTCATCAAGGGAGACCTCACAATGGGGGAAAACATCGCCGACCTGGGCGGACTCCTGCTCGCGCTCGACGGTTACCGCGCCTCCTTGAAGGGAGCGCCTGCGCCGGTGATCGACGGCCTGACGGGTGACCAGCGGGTCTTCTATGGATGGGCGCAGGTCTGGCGGACCAAGCTCCGGGATGACCGGGCGCGCCAGCAGTTGACCACGGGGCCCCACTCACCGCCCAAGGCGCGGGTCAACCTTCCAGTCCGGAACATCGACGCCTTCCATGAGGCCTTCGGCGTCAAGCCCGGCGACCCCATGTACCTGCCGCCGGAAAACCGCGCCCGGATCTGGTGAGGCCTCAGCCGAGCCGGGTCAGGATGTCCCGGGCGGCGTGGACGCCGGTCGCGAAGACGGCCTGCAGGAGGTAGCCCCCCGTGGGCGCCTCCCAGTCCAGCATCTCGCCGGCGATCCAGGTCCCGGGTCGGGCGCGCAGCTGCAGGCCGGAGTCGAGGTCCTCGAAGCGCACGCCGCCGGCGGTGGAGATGGCGCGCTCCAGGCCCGCCGTCGCGATGAGCCGGACGGGTACGGACTTGACCCGTTCCGCCAGGGCGAGCGGCTCCATTGGGACCGGCCCCGCCTCCCGCAGCAGGGCGATGGCGGCGGGCGAAAGGGAAAGCGCCTTGCGCAAACGGTTCGAAAAGCTGGCCTTGCGGTCCTGTCGGGCCAGGCGGGCGGCGAGATCTGCGGCGAGCCGGTCCGGACGAAGATCGATGAAGGCCCAGGCCTCGCCGGTAGCCGCAAGGGTTTCCCGGATCGGGGCCGAGAGGGCGTAGACGGCGCCACCCTCCAGGCCCCGCTCGGTCAGGAGAATTTCCCCACGGACCGAGCGATCGGCATGGCGCAGAGCTGCGGCCTTCAGCGGCGCTCCGGCGAACCGTTGGACGAAGCCGGGCCTGAAGTCCGCGACGAAGCCGCAATTGGCCGCCTGGAGCGGGGCCGGCGGGGCGCCCGCCGCCGACAGGATGTCTGTCCACCCACCGTCAGCGCCCAGACGGGGCCAGCTGGCGCCGCCCAGGGCAAGCAACAGGGCGTCGGCGGGCTGGGCGACCCGGCCTCCATCCTCCTGCTGAAACAAGGGACGCCCCTTGGCGTCCCAGCCCGCCCAGGTCGAGCGCAGGTGGATCTCGACGCCCAGCGCGGCCAGGCGGACGAGCCAGGCCCGGACGAGGGGGGAGGCCTTCAGGGCCTTGGGAAAGATCCGGCCGCTGGAGCCCACGAAGGTCTCCTGGCCCAGGCCCTCCACCCAGTCGCGAAGGGCCTGAGGCGGAAAGGCCTCGAGCAGGGGCGCCAGGCGGGACGACCGGTCGCCGTAGCGACCCAACATGTCCGTCAGGGCCTCGGAATGGGTCAGGTTGAGTCCGCCGCGACCGGCCATGAGCAGGCGACGGGCGGGGCTGGGCATGCGCTCGTGCACCACCACCTGCGCCCCGCCCCGGGCGAGAACCTCCGCCGCGATCAACCCTGCAGGACCGGCGCCGACGATCACCACCTTCGGACGGGACATGGGCGTGACCTCCCGGACCAGACGACGGCAACGGCCTCGGAAAAACTGACAACTTCGTCAATTTCAGTGGCGTTGCAAAAAACAACCCGCCTTGCGGCGGGTTGCATTGGCCTTTGGCCTTGGAATTAAGAGGGCGTTTCCTCCCCGAAACGCCGGAGATTGACGGTTCGAAGGCCGCCATGTCTCTCGCAGTTACAGACTTGAAGGCAAATCTCCCGCCCTGTCAACCGCCAGGGTTGACCGCGCGTCCAATCTTCCCGATGGGCCGGAAAATCCTGACAGTTTCGTCAATTACCACCAAGGGCGGCCCGTAGCCGCTCGACCGGTGGGCAGGCCGTCTCGAACACGAAGTCCGGGCGTGAAGCAGTGACCGGACCGCGTCCCGCAGCGGTCAGGCGGGCCGCCACGCGGGCCACGAGATCCACCGGCGCCAGGAGGCCATTCGGCCGCCGCACCGCCCCCAGGGACTCGAGTTCCGGCAGGATCGGATCCTCATCCCCGCCGGGCCAGATGAGGGTCGCCGAGGCGTGCGCGGCTGCGCGGGCCTCCAGGATCCGAAGAAGCGACTCAGCTGCAGCGAGCCCCTCGGTCGTCCAGGCCGCCCGGAGTCCCGCCGCCAGCTGGGCCTGGCTCCGGAGGATGACGCCGTCCTCGAGAATCTTCAGGTCGTTGGCCTGGAGGGTCGCCCCGGTGGTGGTGATATCGACCACGATGTCGGCGGCGCCCGCCGCCGGCGCCCCCTCGGTGGCGCCGCCCGATTCGACGATCCGGTAGTCCGTCACCCCATAGCGGGCGAAGAACTCGCGTGTCTGGACGAGGTATTTGGTGGCGACCCTGAGCCGTCGGCCGGTGCGGACCAAGCGCTCGTGGGCCACCTCCTCCAGGTCGGCCAAGGTCGAGACGTCCAGCCAGCTCTTCGGCGCCGCCACCACCAGGTCGGCGCGGCCAAAGCCGAGCGCACGAAGCAGCAGGGCGGAGGCGGAGGCCTCGGCGCCCTGCTCGCGCAGGAGGTCCTCGCCCGTGACGCCCAGGTGCACTTCGCCGGAGACGAGGGCCGAGGCGATGTCCCCGGCGGACAGCAGCCGCACCTGCACCCCGTCCACGCCGCGCAGGCGGGCGCGGTAGCCGCGGTCACCTCCGCTCATGGCCAGACTGAGGCCGCAGTCCTGGAGCCAGGCCTCGACCTGCTCCTTCAATCGCCCCTTGGAGGGAATGGCGAGGGTCAGGGCGTCGGTCATTGTCCCGTCTCCGCAATGGCGCGACCGGGCAGGACCATGCCGCCCAGGGCCGCCCCCTTGGCCGCGCCGGACCCCGACAGGCGCACGGGAAGGCCGTCGTACCGTCCTCCCGCCGCCACGGGCCGTCCCGGCCCCAGGGTCCCGGACAGAACCTCGAACACCAGGCCATCGTAGTAGGCGAAGTCCCCGCGGGGGGCGGCCTCGAAGATCGCCGGCGCGGCGCCGGCGGGAACCGCCTCGATCAGGTCCAGGCGCCGGTTCCAGTCCGTCAGTCTCGCCTGCAGGGCCGCCGCTCCGGGGGCGAGCCGGGCGAGCCGGGCGAGAGCGGGGCGAGGCGCTTCGCGGATGGCCAGGAAGGCGCGGATGGCGTCGGCCTGGGCGGGAGACAGGGCCGGAGCCTGCGCCGCCTCGGCGCGGC
>CANGRP010000172.1 GCA_947456005.1 Caulobacteraceae bacterium | reverse complement strand
GCCCGGCAGATCGTCGATGCGGTGATCGAGAAGGGCGAGTGCGACTTCGTGGCCGAGGTGGCGGGCGAGATGCCCTCCTACGTCATCGCCGAGCTGCTGGGCCTGCCCCTGGACGACGGGCGCGAGCTCTACAAGCTGACCGAGGTGATCCACACCGCCCCGGAGGCCCAGGCCCCCGGCGCCGGCGCCCAGGCGGTGATGAAGATGTTCGAGTACGGCTCGAAGCTGATGGCCGAGAAGCGCGCCCGCCCCGGCGACGACCTGGCCTCGCGCCTGCTGGCCTGCGAGGTCGACGGCCGGCGGCTGGAGGACATGGAGTTCCTGCTCTTCTTCCTGCTGCTGATCGACGCCGGCGGCGACACCACCCGCAACCTGCTGGCCAGCGGGCTGAACGCCATGCTGGACCATCCCGACCAGCTGGCCTGGCTGAAGGCCGACCTGCCCGGCCGCCTGCCCGCCGCCCGGGAGGAGCTGCTGCGCTGGACCACCCCGGTGATCTACATGCGGCGCACGGCCCGCAAGGACGCCCAGCTGGGCGGCAAGACGATCCGCCAGGGCGACAAGGTGGTCATGTACTTCGGCTCGGCCAACCGCGACCCGGATCAGTTCGACCGCGCGGGCCAGCTGGACCTTGCCCGGGCGCAGAACGAGCACATCGCCTTCGGCAACGGCCCGCACGTGTGCCTGGGCCAGCACATCGCCCGCATCGAGATCGACGCCATGTTGGCGGAGGTGCTCTCGCGGATGGAAGAGGTGGAGCGCATTACGCCGCCCGAATGGCTGGCGAGCAACTTCATCTCCGGGCCGCGGACCATGCCGGTGAGGTTCCGGGCGGGGCGGAGGGTGGGGTGAGGCCGGACCTCTAGTTCAGCTGGATGGAGCGTCGCACCCGGAAGTTACAGGGCACATGTTCGAGCGTGCTTAGTACGCTGTCGGAACAATGAATCAGCGACTGCACTGTCGCTGGGTCTCCAAGAATTCTTAACAACGGGGGGGTCGGGGAGATCTTGCTGTGTTTCCATCTGCTGGCGTCCCGTTAGGCTTTGAAGTCAGTTTGGCCTCGCCGGGCGCCCCGGTGATCTAGCTTGACTCCTCAGCCAGGAATCTGAACCGTCGAACACAGCGACACCTCATCTGCAGAGGGGGAGTATGTCGGTTCTCCCAATTGTCATCGCGCCTCAGTTTTCGTCTCCGTACTCGCTTCGTAGCATGGCCTATCCGCAACTAGGATTAGGAATAATCCGCGTTCAAATTCAGATTTTGCTGAATATATTTCATATAGGGGAAAACTATGATCGAGCTTACTGGCCTGAACGGCGCAAAAATACTTGTCGCAGCAAGAACCATATTCAGGATTCGTCCAAATTCGAACTCCAGTGGCGTTATCGAGACCAAGGTCGATTATTCGAGTGGATACATTTTCACTCTCGAGCCTCTCGCAGATTTGCTTGATCGACTGGCGGGAGAGATCAAGTTGATCAAACTTACTACGCGGTCAGGAACCACCGTGCATCTGAACGTTGCTTCAATCACGCGGGTCCGGGAGGCCCTGCAGATCAACGCCCCCGGCACCGAAATCTTGGTCGGGGGTCAATATCAGCACGTCATCGAGACGGTCGAACAGGTCAAGTCATTGCTCACTTGAACGACCCCACGGAAGTTGCAAGGCAACCTTGGGTGTCACCATGTACCGCCTACCCTGTAGGGTTGGAGGCGCCTGAAGTGACCTGTAGAACCTCCGCTAAAATGAGTTGGTGTCTGACTCACGGACGGGGATGGACAGACTAGGCGATCGAACTTCCAGGAGCCTTACGCCATGGGCATCCCGTGCGAGCCGGAAGCGAACCCGCCGTTACCCGTTGGCGACCCCGCCTCGCGCTTTCCCAGTTTCGCTGAAAAAGCCCCGAAACCGCCTTAATCAGGACCCGACCCGGACACATCCGCCCGTCAGGTTGGCAGTGTCGGCGGTCGGACCTGGTTCCGGCCCCTGAACGCCCCCCCAGCCCTCCGGGCCGGGACCGGCCGCCGCACCTCTCTCCATCCCTGAATTGACCCTGCGGTTTCGGAACGACGGCCCTCCCACCCGGATGGCCGCCTGTTTGTGTCGGGGACGGACCTGACAACATCCGGGAAATCTGTAGAATCCGGACATTGCATGTCTTGCAGCGGGGACCCCGACATGAGCGAGGCCACCGTCACCTCCGCCGAGCTGCAGCGGGCCCTCGGGCCCTACCGGGACCGGGCGCTGGCCGAACCGGTGATCATCACCCACCACGGGCGGGAGAGCCTGGTTCTCCTGTCGGCGGCGGAGTTCCACCGGTTGAAGACACTGGAGCGGAGGGCCCTGCACCCGTCGGAGCTGAGCGGCGCCGAGGTCGAGGCCCCGGAGGCGGCCGGCGTCGCCTAGGAAGCGGGCGCCCACGATCACGAGTACAGCCCTGACCGCCCTTTCCCCCCTTCTCACGCTCGAGGTCGCCATGACTGCCCCCGCTCCGCCAACCCTGAAGACTGTCGACGCCGCTGCGGCCGACGCCCATACCCGGCTCATGACGGTTCCCGGACTGAACATGCACGGTGACGAGGAAGTCGCCATGCTGCTCTATCCAGGGTTCACCGCCCTGGACCTGGTGGGTCCGCATTACTTCTTCGCCTCGATGATGGGCGCAAGGGTCCACCTGGTGACAACGACCGGCGACCTGTCGCCCGTGCCCAGCGACCTCGGCCTGGCGATCGCCCCGACCACAACTCTTGCCGACTGTCCGAAGGATCTGACGGTTCTGTTCGCGCCGGGCGGCACCACGGGCACCCTGGCTGCGGCGTCCGACCCGGGAGTGCGCGCCTTCGTGGCGGATCGCGCGTCCCGCGCCACGTGTGTGACCAGCGTCTGCACCGGCTCCCTCTTGCTCGGCGCCGCAGGCGTCCTTCGGGGTCGCCGCGCAACGTCACACTGGGTGGTCAGGGACATGCTGGGGCACTTCGGGGCGATCCCGACAGACGCCAGGGTGGTGATGGACGGACCGGTTGTGACCGGGGCCGGCGTCTCGGCCGGCCTCGACTTCGCCATCGCCGTCGTGGAGCGCCTCCGGGGCCGGCCTTACGCCCAGGCGCTCATGTTGCAGGCGGAGTACAAGCCCGAGCCCCCGTTTCCCGGCGGGACACCCGCGAGCACGGACCCGGCCATAGCGGGTCCCATGCGGGACATGTTCGCCGGCTTTGCGGCCCGCGTCGCAGAGCTGCCGGCCCCCTGACGGCAAAAAAAGCCCTGAAACCGCCTTAATCCGGACCCGACCCGGACACATCCGGCCGTCAGATTGGCAACGTCGGCGGTCGGACCTGGTTCCGGCCCCTGAACGCCCCCCCAGCCCCCCCGGGGCCGGGACCGGCCGCCGCACCTCTCTCCATCCCCGATTTGACCCTGCGGTTTCGCAACGGCGGCCCTTCCAACCGGAAGGCCGCCGGTTTCTCTTGGGGGGACGGGTGTGAAGACAGACCCTCCAGCACCCTCTGGGGGGTCGATTTTGTATATACGTTGATGTATACAAATTGAGGTCGCGATGATCGTCGGGTTCGATTGGGACGATGGAAACCTGCCGAAATGTCTCAAGCACGGCGTCAGCCAGGACGAGATCGAGGACGTCTTCCGACACGCCTTCCACCTGTCACCGGACCTGGCGCACTCCCAGGCCGAGACGCGCTTCCCGGCGATCGGAACCGGCGGGGGGAAGCGTCCGGTGTTCGTGGTGTTCACCCTTCGGCGCGGTGGGGACGGAGACCATATCCGGCCCATCAGCGCCCGTTACATGCACCTCAAGGAGAGGCGAGCTTATGAAGCAGCGATTGCCCCACCTGACGACGGATGAAGCGGCCGAGGCCTTCCTCGAGGACGCAGACCTGTCGACCTACGACCTCTCCGGGATGACCCTGCACAGCTTCGAGTTCGCGCCCAAGTCGCGGCAGGTGAACCTGCGGTTCCCCGAGCCCCTGCTGGCAGCGGTGAAGGCAAGGGCGGCGGCGACCGGCATGTCGTACCAGAAGTTCATCCGGCTGACCCTGGAGGCGGCCTTGAGTACGCCGGGACCGGGAGCCTCCCGACCCTAGCCGTCCAGAAACACTGGCGGACCGGCGCGGGGTTTGGCAAAGGCGTCTGGCGCACGCCGGCCGGCGGTCGGGGGCGGCGCGGGGAGGTCTTCCATGGGCGACGGCGACGCGGGCTATCCGACTTTCACCCACGTGACCCTGACCGAGGGGCCCTGGGCCGGCTGGACGGTCTATGAGGGCGAGCCCTTCGAGGACCACGCCGGGCCCTTCCACTACCGGATGGACGAGTCCGGGGCCCCGGTCTGCGCCATGCGCACCGAGGCCAAGCACATGAACGGCGGCGGCTTCATGCATGGCGGGGCCCTGATGACCTTCGCCGACTACGCCATCTTCATCTTCGCCCGGGACCACCTGACGGACTCCTCCAGCGTCACGGCCACGCTGAACGCCGACTTCGTGGGAGCCGTGCCCCTCGGCGCCCTCCTGGAGTGCCGGGGCGAGGTGGTGAAGGGCGGGCGGAGCCTCGTCTTCCTGCGCGGCCTGATGACCGTGGAGGGCCAGACGGTGTTTTCCTTCTCCGCCGTCATCAAGAAGACCGGCAAGCGGACTTGAAGGCGCGGCTCTCCGTCCTGGACCTGTCGCCGGTCGGTGGCGAGGCCACCCAGGCGCAGGCCATGCGCGAGACGATCGCCGTGGCCCAGGCGGCCGAGCGGCTGGGCTATGACCGGTTCTGGGTGGCCGAGCACCACAACATGCGCAGCCTGGCCTCGGCCTCGCCCGAGATCCTGATGGCCGCCCTGACCCAGGCCACGAGGACCATCCGCCTGGGATCGGGCGGGGTCATGCTGGTCAACTACTCGCCCCTGAAGGTGGCCGAGGTCTTCATGGCCCTGGAGGCCCTGGCGCCCGGGCGGATCGACCTGGGGGTCGGCCGGGCCCTGGGGACGGACGGGCGCACTGGCGGGGCCCTGCGATCGGCGGGGTCGGAGGTCTTCCCGCAGTACTTCGCCCTGCTCAACGCCTGGCTGCTGGACGCCGGCGGGGTAGAGCCGATCACCGAGGACCATCCGGCCCGGGGCATCCACGCCTCGCCCTCGGGGCCCTCGCACCCGGACCTCTTCCTGCTCTGCTCCTCGCCCGAGACCGCCGACTTCGCGGGCCGCGCCGGGGTGGGCATGGTCTTTGCCGAGTTCATTGCCCGCAGCGAAGGCGGGCCGGCGGTGAGCGCCTATCGCGCCGCCTTCGCCCCTTCGGCCTTTCGTGAGCAGGGCTGGGCGGCGGTGGCGACCATCGCCCTGGCCGCGGAGACCGCCGAGGCCGCCGAGCGCCTCGCCGCCCCCATGCGGGCGAGCGCCCTGGCCGGACTGGACGGCCCCGGCGCCGATGGCGAGCGCCCGCGCTGTGCCCGCATCGAGGACGCCCTCGACTTCCTGGAGGCTCGCCGCGACGATCCCCGGCT
>CANGRP010000171.1 GCA_947456005.1 Caulobacteraceae bacterium | reverse complement strand
CACCCGGGGGGCCCATCCGCGCGCCAGGGGGGCCGCCACGCGGACCGCCACCCGCGCCGACGGGCCGTCCCGTCGCAGGCCCGGCGCCTCCGAACCAGTTGAAGCCCCAGCGGATCTCTTCGCGATCGCTGCGCAGGAAGTTCACCGGCCGGATGTCGACCCGGACGAGACGGCCGGTCCCGTCCCGCAGGAACCGTTCGGGGAAGGCGGCCTGCACCTCGGCGGTCAGGGCCGGCAGGGCCGAGGCCGGATCCTCGGCGCGGCTCCGGGTGTAGTTGGCCGACAGGTTGATCTCCCGATCCGCGAAGGGCTTCCAGTTGACGCCCAGGCGGGCTGCGTCGCGGGTGTCGTTGGCAAGGTCTGGATCCCCCCCGGAGACCTGGGTGACCTCGACCGTCTCGCCGCGGACATAGTCGAAGACCCGCACCCCCGTCGTGAGCGAGCGCGGGGCGCCCAGCTGGGTCAGGGTCGGCGGCGACTGGTCGCGGCTGAAGGACGCCAGGAGGGTCAGGCGCTGGACGGGGGACCAGTTCAGGCCTCCGCCCACGGCGGCCAGTGTCCCGGCGTCAGAGAGGCTCTCGCCCTGAAGGTTAAGGTTCACCGACACATCGCCGAGCCGGCCCGGACCCTCGATGTCACGGCGAAGGAGCGGCAGGTCGAGGCTCGCCTGGGCGTTGACCCCGGTCCTGGCGATGTCGGTCTCCTGCTCCAGGTCCCGTCGCACCGAGCGGGACTTGAGCCAGTTCCCGACGGCTCCCGCCCTGGCGGAGAGGAAGAGCGGGCCCGCGGGAAGCTCGACCAGGGGCCCGGCGGCCAGGGCCTGCAGGTCCGCGCCCGCTGTCCGCGACCGGGTGCGGTCAGACGCGAAGGCGGGAAGGTCCACGGGGCCGAGGTCGGCATAGGGATTGAAGCCGGGGTCCGCGGCCGCCAGCCGGGTCTGGGCGGGCCTGACGTCGACCCCCCCATCGGTCCGGGTCACGACATCGGCGAGGTCGAGGCCGCCGGTGAGGGACAGACGCCAGGCGCTGCGCGAGCCATTCAGCCCGAAGCCAAGGCGGGCGGTCCAGTCCTCTGACGTGCGCCGGATGGGTCCGCGGGATGCATCCCGGCGCAGGAGGTCCACAGGGCCGGCGAAGGGCGACCAGGGGTTTGCCTGGGGCAGGACGAGGGCGTAGGCCGAACGGCCCTGCAGGGACTCCGCGCTTCCCAGGCTCAAGGCCAGGTTCACGGTCCCTGTGGTGGTCGGAGTGACGTTCCGGGCAAGGACGCCATTGATTTCGAGGCGGCGCGTCTCAGGCGTCAGGGTCCGGAGGCCGGCCTCGCCATCGGGGGCCAGCTTCCCAGCCAGCGGTGCGACTTCGGCGAGGGTCGGCGGTCGCTGGCGGGCGATGGCGGGCACGCCCGCGAGCCGGGTCGTGGCGCCGGCGAAGGCGCTGAGGGCGGGATCGATCTCGCCGCCGGGCCCCCGTCCCCGGAACGAGCCTGGGGCGGTGAAGGGGGCGACAGTGGCGGCGGGCGGGACGTCGCGCTCGGCCTCGGTGATGGCGGAGGCATCGGTCCAGTCGACCCGGAGCTGGGTCCTCTGGTCGCCGTCGATCCGGAACAGGCCAGACTCGATCTCCCGGGTGACCGCGCCCCCGGCAGAGGCCGCCTCCAGGTCAATCTCGGCCGTGAGGGCGCGGAAGGTCTTGCGGGTGACGAAGTTCAGCACCCTCTGGTCGGCCGGAAAACCGTACTTGAGCGCTGCGTCCTCGGGCAGGACGTCGACCCTCAGTATGGCCTCGGACGGCAGGTCCCGGAGTTCGGCGAAGCCCGAAACCCGGGCGCCGTTCAGAAGCACCACCGGCGGGCCGCCCCGGCTGCGACCCCGGCCCGACTGGGTCTGGGGCGCCAGCTGGGCCACCAGTTCGGCGACATTGCTCACCCCGTAGGCCTGGATCTCGGCCTCGTCGATCCGGAGCTCCGGCTGGATGTCGCCGACCACGCCGCCAACCCTGTTGGCGGGCGCCTCGACCACCAGTTCTTCGACCAAGGCGTCTGCGGAGGGGGGGCGGACCTCCCGGCCAAGGGACGGGGATGCCGCGGCCAGGACCAGGATCAGGGGCGACAGGAAAAACGTCCGCACGGAGACTCCACCCGCCGGACGCCCCGGCCAGGTCAGCGGGGGCCAGGACGGCTCAGACGGCCAGATGGGGGCCGAAGACACAAAGTGTAACGCCCGACGGGCGGATTTCCGTCGCCGTCACCGCCGCCGAGCCCCGACCGGTCAGGTCCGGGCGCTTCAGGCGGTCTTCAGGTGGAAGCGGACGCCGCAGACCTCCACCGTCTGGCCCGCGGCGGGCAGGCCCCGGGCCCGGGCCCTCTCCAGGATCGCCGAAAGGTCCCGGACAGTCAGGTCGACCGCCGAGAGCCCCGGGCCCCGACCATCGGCGGGAGCGACGAACCTCAGGACGGCGTTGTTGAGGCGAACCTCCGGAGCGCTCCCGGCCGTGTCCACCGGCGCCCCGGTGACGGCGCCCCACAGTCGGGCGGCGTGGACAGGATCATCCGCCTGCAACTCCACGCCGGAGAAGTCGACGACCAGGTCCTGCCGGACCTTGTCTTCCCAGCCCGTCCCCCCCGCGGGCGGCCAGGGCCCGGAAAGGTCGCCATGTTCATCCCACTCCACGTCCAGGAAGGTGGTTTTCAGGTCGCCGGGATGGAGTTGGATCAGGGTCCAGCCACGGCGCGCCGACTCCCAGGCGACGCGCACGCCGGCGGCACCGGCCTGGGCGCGAACGGCCTCGAGTTCCGCCAGGGTCGCGGTCTGGGTGATGACCATGTAACCCCCGTCCCCGCCCCGGCGGTCGAGGTACCGGCCCGCCGCCGTGTTCTCCTGCACCGGGGCGACCACCTCGAAGAAGTTCCTGCCCACGGGCATCAGGGTGTTCTCGAGGCCGAAGACGGCGACCCCGGGGTCAATGTGGGCGCGGGCGAGGCCGAAGACCGCCTCGAGGTCCCGGAGCACCGGCTCAAGCTTCGCGGCGACCAAGGCGATCTGTCTCAGCTGGATGGTCATGCCTGCCTCCCCTTTTCAGCCCGGGCGCCGGGGTTCTCCCAAGCCTGATCCCGCAGGAGCCCGCTGGCAAGATGGCGGGCCGCCGCAACACGCCGACAGGCATCATCCCTGGCGCCAGACGCCGGTCGGCATGGACAGAAGGGCCCTCCTCGTCGCATAGGAGGGTCCGTGACTCCGGCCCCGACACAGCGCCGCGCGGACATCGACTGGATCCGCATCGCCGCCTTCGGCGTGCTGATCCTTTATCATGTCGGACTCGTCTATGCGCCGTGGGACTGGCATGTGCGCAGTCCCCACACCATCGAAGCCCTGGGACTGGCGGCCCTGGTCACCAACCCCTGGCGGCTGACCCTGCTGTTCATGGTCTCCGGGATCGCGCTGCGGTTCATGGTCCGGAAGACCCCGCCGGCCCAGGCCTTCCGCCAGAGGCTGGAGCGTCTGGTCCCGCCCCTTCTGTTCGGCGTCCTTGTCCTCGTACCGCCCCAGTCCTGGATCGAGGCTATGGAAAAGGGGAGCTTCTCGGGCGACCTCTGGACCTGGTGGCTGTCTGAATTCAGCCCGGCCGGGCTCCGTGACGGGGTCCCCCTGAACCATGTCTGGTTCGTACTCTACATCACAGTCTACAGCCTGGCGGCCTTGGTCCTGGCGAGGTCTTCCCGGCTGTTCGATCGCCTCGAGGCGGGACTGGGGCGCCTCCTGGCCGGTGGAAGACTGCTGGTCGTGCCCATCATCTACCTGGCCCTGCTGCGGCTCCTGGTCTTTCCCTGGGCGGGCCTGACCAACCACATCACGGATGACCCCTACAACCACGCCATGTCGCTCGGGGTCTTCCTCACGGGCTTCCTGCTGGCCTTGCGTGAGGATGTATGGACCCGGTTTGAGCGGATGCGCTGGACATCCCTGGCCGTGGCGGCGATCAGCCTGCCGGCGCTCATCCTTCTGTCCCAGCCCGTGGATCAGCAGCCCGCGGCCCCGGCGAACCTTGTCTTCGCCATCAACCAGTGGGCGACCATCTGCGCGGTCCTGGGCTTCGGAAGCCGGCTCCTCAGGGGTGCCGACGGCCCGGTCCTGCGGTACCTGACCGACGCCGTCTTCCCCTGCTACCTTGCCCACCAGACCCTGCTGGTCATCGCCGCTCACATCCTCAAGCCGCATGGCCTGCCTGTCGGGATTGAGGCCTCCCTCCTGGTGTTGATCACCCTGGGCGGCAGTCTGGCGGTCTACGAGGTCGTTCGGCGAATCGGCGTCCTGCGCCCCCTCTGGGGCCTGCGCCCAGTCCCGAGGTCGACATGAAACAGTTCCGCCGCCGCCGTTTCCTCCTGAGGATCGGGATCGCCGCGCCCATCCTGGCCTATGTGAGCGTGGGCGTCGCCGCCCTGACCTGGCCGGGCTTCGATCACGCCACCCAGTACATCAGTGAACTGGGCGGAGAGGCCGCCCCCCACCCGGCCATCTTCAATGTCGGCGTCCTGGTCTCCGGGGTCGGAGCAGGCGTGGCGGGGATCGGGTTCGGCCTGTCCGTCCTGGCCCTTGGGGGCGCGCGGATCTCCGCGGCCATCATCGCCCTCTGCTTCGGCCTTGCAGGGGTGGGCCTTGTCCTCTCCAGCCTCTATCCCTGGCCGGATCCGCGACACCTGGCCATCAACCTCGGCCTGGGCATCCAGCTCGCGCCCCTGGCCATGGTCTGGGCCCTGAGACGAATCGAAGACATGGGCCGGCTCCGGGTCTTCCTCCTCGCGGTCTTCGCCGTCATGGCCGTCCTGACGGTCCTCACCAAGCACCTGATCTTCAAGGGACTGGTCAACGACGACAATGTCGGCTGGTGGGAGAGAGCCTTCGCCATCGTCCTGGTGGGATGGACCGGCATCGCCGCCTACGTTCTGGAACGCCGCCTCCTGATCATGGCCAAGGCCAGTCCGTACGCCTGACAGACCCCCGGCGCCCGGAAACCCGGCGCCCGCCCGAAAGCACCGCCTGAAGATCATGCAGGCTTGCGTTCACGTTTCCGTTATTGCATATGCGGCGCTGCAGCATAACGGGTTTGTGATCCTCTGCCTCTACGGGTGGAGCGAGGGAGCGGCGCGGCACGATGGACGGTCTTCGCAGCAGGCAGTTCGGCGCGTCCACGGACGACGCCTGGACCCGCGAAGCCCCGGCGCGCGTCTGGCTTCCTGCTGAGGCGCCTCTCGACATGCCCCGTCACGGCCTTGCCGAGGACGGGACGCCGCCGCCGGTTCCCGGCCCCGAGGGCCTGGCCCTGCGCCGCTCGGCCATGCTGGTCGCGACCCTGGCGCTGTCCCTCCTGGCCTTCCTGACCCCGGCTCGGGTCTATGCGGAGGACGGCTTCACGGCCCTTGAGATCATCGCCCTGTGCCTCTTCTCGGCCTTGATCGTTCCGCTGTCGGGGTGGTTCTGCAACGCCTTCGCCGGACTTATCCTGCAGGTT
>CANGRP010000170.1 GCA_947456005.1 Caulobacteraceae bacterium | reverse complement strand
ATGGCGGCGATGAAGCGCTTGCGGCTGGCGCCCAGCAGGACGGGAAAGCCCAGGGCGACCAGAGCGGGCAGGCCCGACAGCAGGGCCAGGTTATGTTCCAGGGTCTTGCCGAAACCGATCCCGGGGTCGAGCCAGATCCGCTCCCGCGCGACGCCGGCGGAGAGAGCGGCCTCGGCCCGGGCCTCCAGGAAGGCGCAGACTTCAGCCAGGACGTCGTCGTAGTGCGGAGCCGCCTGCATGGTTCGCGGTTCGCCCTGCATGTGCATCAGCACGACCCCGCAGCCGAGTTCCGCCGCCAGGTCCGCCGCGCCTGGCGTTCCCAGGGCGGTGACGTCGTTCCAGATATCCGCCCCGGCCCGGACGGCGGCCTCGGCCACCTCGGGCTTGCAGGTGTCGATCGACAGGCGCCGGGTGGTCCTTGGTCGCAGGGCGTTGAGAAGCGGCAGGGTCCGCTCGATCTCCTCCGCGACGCTCACCGGCTCGGCGCCGGGGCGGGTGGACTCTCCACCGATGTCGAGGATGTCGGCGCCGTCCGCGTCCAGGGCCAGGGCGTGGGCCAGGGCCGACTCCAGGCTTGCCAGCCGCCCGCCGTCCGAGAAGCTGTCCGGCGTGACGTTCACCACCCCCATGACGAGGGGGCGGGCGCCGAACACCGGCGTGGCGGTCACGCCGGCTGGGGCCGCGCGACGGTCGGGGTCAGGGGCACCGAGACGGCGGGGAGGGTCGGACCAGCGTCGCCGGCATCGTCCCGCCGGGGCATGACCCCCTTCAGGGCGTTGGTGATCTCGTCCCCGGTCAGGGTCTCGTACTCCAGCAGCGCCTTGGCCAGGGTGTGCAGGTCCTCGATCTTCTCGGTCAGAATCCGCTTGGCCTCGTCATAGCCGGCCTGGACCAGGCGCTTGACCTCCTCGTCGATGATCCGGGCGGTCTCTTCCGAAACGTTCTGGGTCCGGGAGACCGAGTGACCGAGGAAGACCTCGTCCTGGTTCTCGCCGTAGGAAACGACGCCCAGTCGGTCGGAGAAGCCCCACTTGGTCACCATGGCCCGGGCCAGGCGGGTGGCCTGGTCGATGTCGGACGAGGCGCCGGACGTGATCTTCTCTTTGCCGAAGATGATCTCCTCGGCCAGGCGACCGCCCATCAGGATGGTGAGGCGCGAGGTCATCTGCTGGAAGCTCATGGACAGCTGGTCGCGCTCGGGCAGCTGCATGACCATGCCCAGAGCCCGGCCGCGCGGGATGATGGTCGCCTTGTGCACCGGGTCCGAGGCGGGAACGCTCAGGGCCACCAGGGCGTGGCCGCCCTCGTGGTAGGCGGTCAGGCGCTTCTCATCGTCGGTCATGGCCATGGACTTGCGCTCGGCGCCCATCATGACCCGGTCCTTGGCGTCCTCGAAGTCGCGCTGGGTGACCATCTTGCGGTCCTTGCGGGCGGCCATCAGGGCGGCCTCGTTGACCAGGTTGGCCAGGTCCGCGCCCGAGAAGCCCGGCGTGCCGCGGGCGATGGTGCGGATGTCCACGTCCGCCGCCAGGGGCACATTGCGCATGTGGACGCGCAGGATGCGCTCGCGACCGTTCACGTCGGGATTGCCCACCACCACCTGGCGGTCGAAACGGCCGGGACGCAGCAGGGCCGGGTCCAGGACGTCCGGGCGGTTGGTCGAGGCGATGACGATGATGGCGTCGGACGGGTCGAAGCCGTCCATCTCCACGAGCAGCTGGTTCAGGGTCTGCTCGCGCTCGTCATTGCCGCCGCCCAGGCCGGCGCCACGATGCCGGCCGACGGCGTCGATCTCGTCGATGAAGATGATGCAGGGGCTGTTCTTCTTGGCCTGCTCGAACATGTCGCGCACCCGGCTGGCGCCGACGCCGACGAACATCTCCACGAAGTCCGATCCCGAGATGTAGAAGAAGGGCACGCCCGCCTCGCCGGCCACGGCGCGGCCCAGCAGGGTCTTGCCTGTGCCGGGAGGGCCGACCATCAGGGCGCCCTTGGGAATCTTGCCGCCCAGGCGCTGGAACTTGCCCGGGTCCTTCAGGAAATCGACGATCTCGGACAGCTCTTCCTTGGCCTCGTCCACACCGGCCACGTCCTCGAAGGTCACGCGGTTGCGGTTCTCGGTGAGCATCTTGGCCTTGGACTTGCCAAAGCCCATGGCGCCGCGGGCCCCGCCCTGCATCTGGCGCATGAAGAAGATCCAGATACCGACCATGATGATGATCGGCAGCAGCTGCAGCAGGATGGCGCCGGCGCTCATGCCGCCGGGCGGCTTGACCTTGATGTCCACATTCCGGGCCTCGAGGCGCTTGACCAGGTCTTCCTGGTTGTTCGGCGTCGTGGAGGCGAAGGTCTTGCCGGCGGTGTCCGTCACGATGATCTTCGGGCCAGCCATCTCGACCGACCTGACGCTCCCGCCATCGATCTTGGCGAGCAGCTGGGAGTAGCTGAGTTCGCTGACCGTCGCTGTGCGCTGGCTGGGATTCATCAGCGCGTACATGCCCGCCAAGGCAATGACGATGGCGGCCCAGATGCCCAGATTACGAAAGTTCATTGGCGTCCGATCCGAAGGGTTGAATGCCGGTACACGCCCAAGATAGGCGCCAGAAAGGGGAATCTCCAGCGGACAAGCCGTAATCCGGGGCCCGGACGTCGAAAAGGCCGTGCGGCGTGCGCACGGCCCTTCAAAATGCTTCGAAAAGACCCCGTCCGGCGACCCGGACTGGACCCGCAGGTCAGCGGGCGGGTTTCTTCGGTGCGGCGATCAGGCCTTCGCGCTGCGCGCGCTTGCGGGCCAGCTTGCGGGCGCGGCGCACGGCTTCGGCCTGTTGGCGGGCGCGCTTCTCCGAGGGCTTCTCGTAGTGCACGTGGCGCTTCATCTCGCGGAACGAGCCCTCGCGCTGCATCTTCTTCTTCAGCGCCTTGAGGGCCTGGTCGACATTGTTGTCGCGGACGAAAATCTGAACCAGAGGTCTCTCTCCTGTCACCCGTTCCCGCTCGGCGTCGCCTCCAGCGAGGGCTCAGCGGCGAACGGACAATAGTCTTTCGTTCCCGACGGTCTCCCGTCCGGACAGGCCGCGGGCAATAGCAGACCGGAAAACGCCTGTCCACGGCGGACACGCAAGGGCTTTGGCCCTATATGAGGCCCATGGACATGCAGGAAGACCCCGAGGCCTGGCTGCGGCGCGCGGAACAGGCCGTGCTTGACGCCGCCCTCGTCCGGGCGCCCGCCATGGGCTGGACCCCGGCCATGGCCGCCGCTGCAGGCGCAGACGCTGGTTTTTCCGTCGGCGAGACGGAGCTGATCCTGCCGTACGGCCCGGCGGACCTCGCCGCCCTCCTGTCCCGCCGGCATGACGCCGCCGCCCTCGCCGCCCTTCCGGACCCGTCGGGCCTGAAGATCCGCCAGCGCATCCGCGCCGCCGTCCTCGCGCGCCTGGAGGCCGCCGCCCAGGATGCGCCCGCCGTGCGCCGTTGCTCGGGCTGGCTGGCCCTGCCGCCCAATGCCGTCCAGGGCCTGTCCCTCGCCTGGGAAAGCGCCGACGCCCTCTGGCGCTGGGCGGGCGACGTCTCGGCCGACGAGAACCATTACTCCAAGCGCGTCATCCTGGCGGGCATACTGGTCACGGCCCTCGCCGTACGCCTGCAGCAGGGCGAAGCCGAGGCCGAGGCCTATGTCGACGCGCGCATCGGCAACGTGATGGCCTTCGAGGCCTGGAAGGCGAAGCGGAAGCCTGCCGAGCCCCTGCGCCGGCTGGCCGAGGGCCTGGGCCGGCTGCGGTACGGCGCCCGGGTCAGCCCGCGGGCCTGAAGGTCTTCGGCGGCCGGGCGGCGACGTCCTGGATCATGCGCATCAGCAGGTAGGTGCGCGGCGTGATCGTGGTCAGGTCGATCCACTCCTTGTCGGTGTGGAAGTTCCCGCCCACAGGTCCAAGGCCGTCCAGGGCGGGTGTGCCCGCCTCGTGCGCCAGGGCTGATTCCGAGGCCCCGCCATTGCCGCCCGTCCCGAGCTCGCGGCCCAGCTCGGCGTAGATGGCCTGCGCCCGCGCCGCCAGGGCCTCGGTGTGCGGGTTTTCAGGAAGAGGCGGGAAGGAGTTCTCGCGGCTCACTGTGACCTTGGTGTCCGGCACCCTGGTGTTGCGGGCGCTCTCCTCGAGGGTCGCCTGCACGCGCTCCAGGTCGGCCTTGTCGCGGACCCGCACATTGACCTGGGCCCGGGCGTTCTCGGGGATGATGTTGTAGCGGCTGCCGGCCTGGATGATGGTCAGGTTGGCGGTCAGGCCGTCCCCCGACCGGGGCAGGGTCTCCAGGGTCGCCAGCTGGTGGACCAGCTCGGTGGCGGCGTTGCGGCCCTCCTGCGGGGCCACCCCGGCATGGGCGGGTCGGCCCTTGACGTCGATGTTGAAGGTCGAGCTGCCCTTGCGCCAGACGGTGATCTTGTCCGGGGCGTCGCCCGGCTCGAGGTTCAGCTCCACCTCATGGCTCTTGACCAGGCGGTCGATCAGGGCCCGCGTTCCCGGCGAGCCGCGCTCCTCGCTGGTCTCCAGCAGCAAGGTGAGGGTGTCGTAGTTGCGAAAGCCCTTGGCGGTCAGGATCTCCAGCGCGACGACGGCCTGGATGACCCCACCCTTCTCATCGCCCACGCCGGGCCCTGTGGCCCGGTCGCCCCTCACCGAATAGGGCCACTTCGCCGCCGTGCCGGGCTCGAAGACGGTGTCGATATGGCCGATCATCAGGATCTTCGCCTTGCCCTTGCCCTTGCCCTTCAGGGTGGCGACCAGGTTGTCCGGCAGGCCGGGAATCTCGGCGGGCACGCGCTCGATCCGGGCGCCCAAGGCCTCCAGCCGTGGCGCCAGGATGTCCAGGACCCTGCGGCCGCCCTCCACGTCGCCGGTGCCGGAGTCGATGTTGACCAGGGTCTCCAGCAGCTTCAGCTGTTCGGGGCGCGCCGCCTCTGCGGCCTTCCAGAGGTCCTCGTCCCGGCGTGGTCCCGCCAGGGCGGGGGCTGCGGCGGCCGTCGCCACGACAAGCGCGAGGCCGAGGGGCATCCATTTCAGTCCAGCGGCGCGCATCATGTTTTCCCTTCCTCCCCAGGAGTGCTGACCATGGCCTCCCAGGCTTCCAGGGGCAAGGCCCAGGGGCGAGGCCGCCGGGGCGGGTCGGCCGGCCGCCAATCGCCCCCCGACAGGTCCAGGTTCAGGCCGTAGAAGGGGTCGGCGTCCAGGGCGGCGCCCCAGCGCTGGCGCATCCAGGCGGCTTCCCGGGCGAAGCGCTCGGCGTGCCGCGCCTCCAGGTCTGAGCCCCGGGAGGCCGACTCCCGATGGATCAGGTCGGCCTGCGGCGTCCAGATCACCTGCAGGCCCAGGGCCCCGATCCTCAGGCACAGGTCGATGTCGTTGAAGGCCACGGGCAGGTTGTCGGCGTCGAAGCCCCCCGCCGCGTCGAACACCTCCCGCCGCACGGCGAGGCAGGCCGCCGTCGCCGCCGAGACGCATCGCGCGGTCCGCAGCCGGTTCGAGGGTCCT
>CANGRP010000169.1 GCA_947456005.1 Caulobacteraceae bacterium | reverse complement strand
GGACGAAGACGGTCCCGGCCGAATACCCTGCGCCGAAGGAGCAGATCAGGCCCGTCTCGCCGGCTTCGAAGTCCTCGTGCGCCCGGTGGAAGGCGATGATCGATCCCGCCGACGAGGTGTTGGCGAACTCGTCCAGGATGATGACGTTTTCCTCGGCAGTCGGTTCCCGGCCCAGGACCCGGCGTCCAATCAGATCATTCATGTTGATGTTGGCCTGGTGGAGCCAAAGCCGCTTCAGGGCGGTGGGATCGATGCCCAGGTCGGCGGCGTGGGTCACGATCATCTCGGAGACCATGGGCACCACCTCGCGGAAGACCTTGCGGCCTTCCTGGACGAAGAGCTTGTCCGCGGCGCCTTCGCTGCCGGGTGCGGTGCGGTTCAGGAAGCCGAAGTTATTGCGGATGTTGTTCGAGAACACGGTCTTCAGCCGGGTCCCCAGAATGTCCCAGCCTCCGGTCGCCTGATCGGCGCGCTCGACGATCACGGCCGTCGCCACGTCGCCGAAGATGAAGTGGCTGTCCCGGTCGCAGAAGTTCAGGTGGCCGGAGGTGATCTCCGGATTGACCACCAGGACGGCCCGGGCTGAGCCCGTGGCGATGTAGTCGGCGGCTGTCTTGATGCCGAAGGTGGCCGAGGAACAGGCCACGTTCATGTCGAAGCCAAAGCCCTCGATTCCCAACGCCTGCTGGATCTCGATGGCCATGGCCGGATAGGCCCTCTGCATGTTGGAGGCGGCGCAGACCACGGCGTCGATCTGCGAGGCGTCCTTGCCCCAGCGGGCGATGGCGTCCTTCGCGGCGGCCACGCCGATTTCCGCCATGACCGAAAGCTCGTCATTGGACCGCTCGGGGATCAGGGGGTGCATGACTTCCGGATCGACGACGCCCGACCGATTCATCACATACCGGGACTTGATGCCCGAGGCCTTCTCGATGAACTCGACGGACGAGGGGGCCAAGGCCTCCATCTCGCCGGCGGCGATGGCGTCTGCATGCCGGACGTTGTGGATCTTGACAAAGGCGTTGAAAGCCTCGACCAGTTCGGCGTTGGTGACCCGCTCGGCGGGGGTGAAAAGGCCGGTGGCCGCGATGACCGCTGCGTGCAAGATGTCTCTCCGCTCCGATCCGGGTCCATCAGGACCGGGGCGCACTGAATAGCACGGCGGGACGGGGCGGGAAGAGCGGGGCGATGGGATGACGCCGGAACTGGGGCTGATCGAGGGCTATTACGGCCTGCCGTGGGACTGGGCGGCGCGGGAACGGGTCATGCGCAGGCTCGCGAGGGCCGGATACCGGTTCTTCATGTACGCCCCCAAGGCGGACGCCTTCCTGCGCCGAAGGTGGCGCGAGACCCCGCCCGAGGCCGAGACCCGGGCCCTGGCCGGCTTCGCCGCCGCCTGTCGCGACGCCGGCGTCCGGTTCGGCGTCGGCCTGAGCCCCTTCGAGGTGTGGCGCGACTTCGGGGCGGAGACCAGGGCCGCCCTGTCCGACAAGCTGGCCTTCCTGGATGACCTGGGAGTCCAGGACCTGGGCGTCCTGTTCGACGACATGCGCGGCGACCTGCCGGGCCTGGCCGAGGCGCAGGCCGAGATCGTCCACTGGATCGCCGGGCGGACGAAGGCTACGCGAGTGGTGTTCTGCCCCACCTACTACACGGACGACCCAGCCCTCGATATGGCCTTCGGGGTGCGGCCTGAGGGGTATCTGGAGACCCTCGGCGCGGCCCTCGACCCCCGGATCGAGGTCTTCTGGACCGGCGAGGAGGTGTGCAGCCGGGCCTATGGCGTGAATCATCTGGCGCGGGTGACCCAACAACTGGGCCGCCGCCCCTTCCTCTGGGACAACTATCCCGTGAACGACGGCCCCCGGATGTCGCCCTTCCTTTACCTGCGCGCCTTCACTGGGCGTCCGGCCGCCATAGGGGAGCATGTGTCGGCGCACGCGGTGAACCCCGCCCTCCAGCCCGAACTGAGCCTGCTGCCGGCCCTGACCCTGCCGGAGAGCTACCGCCTGGGCGACGCCTACGACTACGGCGCGGCCCTCGCGGCGTCGGCGCAGGCTGTGCTGGGGCCGGATCTCGCCGGCCTGGTTCGGCGGCACCTGATCCTGCTGAACGATACCGGCCGCGACCGGATGGACCCCGAGGTGCAGGCGCGGCTCAGGGCCCGTTACTCAGCCTTCGACCATCCCGCGGCGCGTGAGATCGTCGACTGGCTGGATGGTCGCTGGGTCATGACCCGCGACATGATGGCCGGGGATCACTGACCGGCGGCGATGGCGTCCAGCCGGGCGAGATGGGGCGCCCCCTCGGCCTCGGTCCAGAAGGCGCCCTCCAGGCTGTTCCGGGCCAGGGTGACGAGGTGCTCGCGCTCCAGCCCCACGGCCCGGGCGGTCTGCACCCAGTTGTCCAGGAGATAGCCGCCGAAATAGGCCGGGTCGTCGGAGTTCACGGTGGCCTTCAGGCCGAGTTGCAGCATCCGCTTCAAGGGGTGCGCTTCCAGGGAAGGCACCCCGCAGAGCTTCAGGTTCGACAGGGGGCAGACGGTCAGGACCTGGCCCTCGCGGGCCAGGCGCGCGGTCAGGGCCTCGTCCTCAAGGGCGCGGTTGCCATGGTCGATCCGGTCGACGTGAAGCAGGTCCAGGGCCTCGGCGACGTAGGCGGGAGGGCCTTCCTCGCCGGCGTGGGCAACCCGTTTCAGGCCCCGCTCGCCGGCGGCCTTGAACACCGACTGGAATCCTGAGGGCGGGAACCCCGCCTCGGAGGAATCCAGGCCCACGCCCAGTAACCGATCCAGCCAGGGCTCGGCGGCCTTCAGCGTGTTCAGGGCCGCGTCCTCGGGCAGGTGGCGCAGGAAGCAGAGGATCAGACCCGTCGACAGGCCCAGCTCTGCCTCCGCCGCGGCCATTCCGGACAGTAGGCCTTCGATGGCGACACTGAAGGGCAGGCCGCGGTCCGTGTGGGTCTGGGGGTCGAAGAAGATTTCGCACCGGACCGCGCCATCCGCCGCCGCCCGACGGAAATAGGCGAGGGCCAGGTCGTGGAAGTCCTCCTCGGTCAGGAGGACCGCCGCCCCCTGGTAGTAGATGTCCAGGAAGTCCTGGAGGCGCGTGAAGCTGTAGGCGGCCCGCACCGCCTCGACTTTGGCGAAGGGCAGGGCGACCCGGTTCCGCCGGGCCAGTTCGAACATCATCTCGGGCTCGAGGGAGCCCTCGACATGCATGTGAAGCTCGGCCTTCGGCAGGCGGCGGATGAAGTCGGTCAGGGCGTCAATGACTGAAGGACAGCCAGCGCCGAGGCCTCCGTCAAGCTTCCGCGGGGTCCGGCTTGACGCTATCGACATCGTGCCTGACTCTTGCACTTCACAGGAGCCAGCCATTCCCATCCCCGCCTTCCTGAGCCAGCTTGCCGTCTCCGGCGTCGCCGTCCTTGTGATCGTCGCCCTGGCGGCGGCCGCGCGCCTCGCGAGGTCCACTCCGCCCCTGGACGAGGCGGCGGCGCGCGCCCTTCTGGCGGACGATTTCCCCGATGCTCAGATCGACCAGGTCTGGCTGGCCGCCGATGGCGCTGCAGCCCTCGCCCTTTCCGGATCACAGGCCCTCTACCTGTTTCGTCTTGGCGACGCCTGGGTGGCCCGCGACCTCGCCTGGTCTGATGTCGCCAGCGCCCCCGTCAGGGGCGGTCGCCTTCATCTGCCTCTCTCTGACGTGAGCCCGCGCCTGGCCCGACCCGCCCTGGCGGGATGGGCTCCGGAGACCGCCTGATGCTGGAAGCGCCCTTCGACCCGGTCAAGCTGGCCATCCCCTTCTTCATCCTGGCCATCCTGCTGGAGATCGGCCTGGGTCGCCTGCGTCTGGCCAGTGCGGAGTATGAGGCCCGCGACACAGCGGCCTCCCTGGCCATGGGCCTGCTGCGCGGGATTCCCGCCCTCCTGACCGCCGGCCTGATCTTCGCCGCCACGGTCTGGGTCTGGGAACACCGCGTCCTCACCGTGCCCTTCGACGCCTGGTGGGGCTGGGTGGCGATCTTTTTCCTCGACGATCTGATCTATTACGTCTTCCACCGCCTGAGCCATGAGCGGCGTTTCTGGTGGGCGGCGCACGTCAACCACCACTCCTCCCAGCACTACAACCTGTCGACGGCGCTTCGGCAGACCTGGACTGGCGGGCTTGCGGGGACCTGGCTCCTCTGGCTGCCGCTGGCCTTCCTGGGGTTCTCTCCCGCCCAGATCGCCATCCAGCAGGGGATCAGCCTCGTCTACCAGTTCTGGATCCATACCGAGGCGGTCGGGCGGATGCCGGCCTGGTTCGAGGCGGTGTTCAACACGCCCTCGCATCACCGGGTGCACCATGCGCGCAACCCTCGGTACCTGGACCGGAACTACGCGGGCATCCTGATCATCTGGGACAAGATGTTCGGCACCTTCCAGGCTGAGTTGGACGAGGAAAAGCCGCGCTACGGCCTGATCCGCAACCTGGGCAGCTTCAACATACTGACCGTGGCCTTCCATGAATGGATCGCCATCGGACGCGACCTTGCGTCGGCCCGGTCGCTACGGGAGGTCGGTGGCTACCTCTTCGGCCCTCCGGCCTGGAGCCCCGACGGCAGCCGGGACACCAGCAAGAGCCTGCGGGCCCGCTGGGCCGCCCGCCAGTCCGCCGGCGCCACCCCGGCCGAGTAGGCTAGAGCCGCACCAGCATCTTGCCGGCGTTGCGGCCCTCGAACAGGCCGATCAGGGCTTCAGGCGCGCGCTCGAAACCCTCCAGGACGGTCTCCTGGTAACGGATCTGGCCGGACTTCAGCCAGCCGGTCATGTCGGACTGGAACTGCTCCTGCAGGTGAGGGAAGTCGGAGGCGACGAAGCCTTCCATCCGCATCCGGCCATAGATCAGGACCGACAGGTTCCGCACGCCCTCGCGGTCGCCGTTGTAGGTCGAGATCATGCCGCAGACGGCGATCCGGCCACGCAGGTTCATGCAGGCCAGGGCGGCGTCGAGGTGAGCCCCGCCGACGTTCTCGAAGTAGACGTCGATCCCCTTGGGCGCGGCGGCCTTCAGAGCGGAGCGCAGGTTCTCGGACCGGTAGTTGATGGCTGCGTCCAGGCCCGCCTCCTCCAGCAGCCAGCGCTTCTTGTCGTCCGAGCCGGTGGAGCCGATCACGTAGCAGCCCTTGATCTTCGCGATCTGGGCGGCGACCGAGCCGACAGCACCGGCGGCGGTGGAGACAAAGACCTGCTCGCCGTCCCTCAGGGCGCCCGTCTCCAGGAGGCCGCCATAGGCCGTGATCCCGGTGCCGCCCAGGGCGTGCATGTAGACGCTGAGGGGCAGGCCCGGGTCCGGATTGAGGACCTGGACGCCCCGTCCGTCGCTGTTGAACCGCTCGGAGAAGCCCTGTCCATGCCTGAGAAGGTCGCCCTCCCGGAGCTTCGGGTTCCGGGACTGGACCACGCGTCCGATCCCGCCGCCGGCCATGGCCTCGCCCAGCTTCTGGTCAGCGTCCAGGCGGGGCCGCATGTAGGGATCAACCGACAGG
>CANGRP010000168.1 GCA_947456005.1 Caulobacteraceae bacterium | reverse complement strand
GTCTCCGAGCACCCGGTGGAGGCGCCGCCCATCACGCCGCCCAGGCCAAGGGCGCCCGAGGCGTCGCCGATGACGCAGATCTCGGGTCCGGCGGCGTAGGTCTTCCCGTCGAGGGCCTCGACGGTCTCGCCTTCGCGGCCCAGCCGGGCCTCGATCCAGCCGCCGGTCAGCCTGCCGGCGTCGTAGACGTGGAGGGGCCGCGCCCGGTCGAAGGTGATCAGGTTGGTGATGTCCACGAGGGCGCTGATGGGACGCAGGCCAATGGACTTCAGCTTCTGCTGCAGCCAGTCCGGCGAGGGGCCGTTGCGCACGCCCCGGATCAGGCGTCCGGCGAAGGCCGGGCAGGCGCCGCTGTCGTCCAGGCGGATTTCCACCGGGCAGGGGAAGGTCCCGGCCACCGGCGCGATGGCGGGGATCCTCAGGGTTCCCAGACCGGCGGCGGCCAGGTCCCGGGCGACGCCGTCCACGCCCAGCCAGTCGGGCCGGTTCGGGGTGACTTCGAAGTCGATCACCGCGTCCAGGCCCAGGGCTTTGGCGGCGGGGGTTCCCACGGCGAGTTCGCCGTCCAGCTCCAGGATGCCGTCGGACTCCTCTGCGGTCTGCAGCTCGGCGGCCGAGCACAGCATGCCGTTGGACACCACGCCCCGGACCGGGCGGGCCTCCAGCACCACCCCGTTGGCCGGGATGCAGGCGCCGATGGGGGCGTAGATGGTGGTCAGGCCGGCGCGGGCGTTGGGGGCCCCGCAGACGATCTCCTTGCGGCCGTCGACCGTATCCACCTGGCAGACGCTCAGGCGGTCGGCGTTGGGGTGCTGGACGGCCTCGACGATGCGGGCGACCGAGAAGCCGGCCAGGCGCGCGCCGGGGTCATCCACGTGCTCGACCTCCAGGCCGGCCATGGTCATGGCCTCGACGACCTGGTCGACGGTGGCGGAGGTGTCGAGGTGCTCGCGCAGCCAGGAAAGGGTGAACTTCATCTCAGGTCTCCTAGCTCAGGCCCGAGGCGGAGTTCGGGGCGGCGAAGGCCGAGAAGCCATAGTGCGCCAGCCAGCGGACGTCGGCGGCGAACATGTCGCGCAGGTCGGGCATGCCGTACTTCAGCACTCCCAGGCGATCGACCCCGCAGCCGAAGGCGAAGCCCTGCCAGATGTCCGGGTCCAGGCCGCAGTTCCGCAGGACGTTGGGATGCACCATCCCGCAGCCGAGGATCTCCAGCCAGTCAGAGCCCTCGCCGATCTTCACCTCGCCGCCGGAGCGGTCGCACTGCACGTCCATCTCGGCCGAGGGCTCGGTGAAGGGGAAGTGGTGGGGTCGGAAGCGGGTGGTCACCCGGTCGGTCTCGAAGAACCGGGCGATGAAGGTCTCCAGGGTCCACTTCAGGTGGCCCATGTGGATGCCCTTGTCGATCACCAGGCCCTCGATCTGGTGGAACATGGGGGTGTGGGTCTGGTCGGAGTCCTGGCGGAAGGTCCGGCCCGGCACGATGATCCGGATCGGCGGCTCCTGGCCGCTGGCGATCCAGCCCGGCAGCTTCTCGTTCGTCCTGTGCATGACCCGCACCTGGACGGGCGAGGTGTGGGTGCGCAGGACCTTGCGATCACCGTTGGCGTCCGGCGGCAGGAAGAAGGTGTCGTGCATCTCCCGCGCGGGGTGCTTGGGCGGGAAGTTCAGGGCGGTGAAGTTGTTGAAGTCGGTCTCGATGTCCGGCCCCTCGGCGACGCCAAAGCCCATGTCGGCGAAGACCGCGATCATCTCGTCCATCACCTGCATGGTCGGGTGCACGCCGCCCCGGCGGCGAGGCGGGGCGGGCAGGGACAGGTCGACCCGGTCGGCGAGGAGGCGCGCCTCCAGCTCGGCCGCCTCCAGCTCGGCCTTGCGGGCCTCGATCCGCGCCGTGAGCCTGTCCCGCATCTGGTTGATCTGTGGCCCGAGGGTCTTGCGTTCCTCCAGGCTCAGCCCCCCGAGGGTTCGGGCCAGGAGGGTCACGTTCCCGGACTTGCCCAGCTGGGCCACCCGCGCCTCCTCCAGGGCGGCAAGGTCCGCGGCCCCGTCTATTCTGGCCAGGTTTTCGGATTCCAGTGCGGCGATGTCGGTCATTCGGATCAGTCCCGGGGGAAGTCGGTCTTCTGGGGAGGTCGGGCTTCGGGGCCGTCACGGTGCGCCGGCAGGCCAGCAAAAAGCCCCCCGGACGCGCCGAGGGGCTTCTGAATGCAGCGAAGCCCTGGGGGCTCCGGGCGTCAGGCCAGGGCGGCGCGAACCTTGTCGGCGATGGCCTTGAAGCCGACCGGATCGTTGCCGGCGATGTCCGCCAGCACCTTGCGGTCCATCTGGACCCCGGCCAGTTCAAGGCCGTGGATAAATCGGGCGTAGGTCATGCCCTCCAGGCGGGCCGCAGCGTTGATCCGCTGGATCCACAGGGACCGGAAGCTGCGCTTGCGCACCTTGCGGTCGCGGTAGGCGTACTGGCCGGCCTTGTCGACCGCGGCCTTGGCGGCGCGGATGGTGTTCTTGCGGCGGCCATAGAAACCGGCGGCCTTTTCAAGAACCTTCTTGTGGCGGGCGTGGGCGGTGACGCCCCTCTTTACACGTGCCATGCGTCAGGTCCTCCGATCAAAGGCCGTAGGGCAGGAAGATGCGGATGATCTTGGCGTCGGCCTCGGTCATCACCTTCGTGCCCCGGTTCTGGCGGATATACTTGGCGTTGTGGCTGATGAGGCGGTGGCGCTTGCCCGCCACGCCGGCCTTGAGCTTGCCGGTCGCGGTGAGCTTGAAGCGCTTCTTCGCCCCCGACTTGGTCTTCAGTTTCGGCATTTCACGTCGGAACCTTCCGGCCCCGTCCTCTGGCGTATTGATGAGCCGCCCTGGCATGCCTTTGGCCAGGCGGCTCCGAAGGGGCGGGTGAGTACGCCAAAAGGGCCGCCGGGGCAAGCCCCAGCGGATCCAGCATTGGGGTTGGACCAGCCGCTCAGGGCAGCGAGAAGCCAATGCGAAGCTTGAGCTGGTCCCGGGTCGCCGCCTCGAATGCGTCTGGCCAAGCGGCGCCCACCTCGGCGGTAAGTCGCCGTGCTCGGGGCAGGAACAGAGCCGCCACGGCCCGATTGCCGGCAAAGGCGCTGTCCCGGTCGGCACTGACGGCAGGGAGGCCCTCGAGTGCCTGACGCTGTTCGGTGGTAAGGAGCGTGTTGAGATGCAGGGCGCCTCCGCGATCAGCGGTAGACAGGCGATTCTCCTCAAGCATCAGGTCGATTGTCAGGCGCCGAAGGAGTTCCATGCCAGCCTGCGCCAAAAGCCACTCCCCGCGACCCACGGCGACCGGGAAGAGCCCGAGGACCCGCAGGAACTCATTAACGATCTTGAGGGTCGTCTCAGGCGACGGCTGATAGTCAATCCGAACCTGCATCGGCGGTCCGGAGGCTCCGCGGTTGAAGATCTGGGTCAGCCGGGCGGAGTCGTGCATTTGCAGTTCTGGCGGCTCGAGAAAGAGGATGTCAAACCTCTCCCATGTCCGGGTAACGACGTTAAGGACACGGTCGCCGAACAGAAGATTGACCAGTACGACAGGGACGATCTCGTCAGCCCGCTCGGCATACTCCCGCCCGATCCGGCTAGCTGGCGGATCGCCAACGCGCGCGATGACGTCAACGTCGCTGTAGTCGTCGCCGCCGCCCTGCCCAAGGCTGCCTGAAAGCCAAAGGCCGTCGATCCGGGGATCGTTCCAGAGCGTCTGCTCGATGGCTGCGAGCAACGCGGACTGCACAGCGGTTAGCGGCATGGCTCTTCACCGTCAGTTCTTCAGGCTGCTGGTTCATACCCAGAGGCCAGAACCGACGTTAACCCAGACGCCCCCGACCCTCCAGCCAGTCCTTCAGCGCGATGTCGATCCGGGTCTGCCAGCCGGGGCCTGTGGCCCGGAACTGTTCGAGGACTTCGCGTGAAAGTCGGAGCGTGGTCCTCTGCTTGGTGACCGCCGCTCTCGGGCGTCCGCGGAGCTTTCGCTGCAGGCCTTCGGGAAGGGCCTCGAGCCTCACGGCGGCGGCGGCCATGGCCTCGGTCCACTCCGGATTGTCGGCGTCGGGCCGGGAGGCTCTATCGGTGGCGGGCATGAAGTCTGATCTCCCTTGCATTGGCCTTCCGGAAGCTGATCACACGACTCCCCGCCTGTGTTTCCATGAACACCAGGGCGTGTAGCCGGCCTTGCACGAATCCCAAGGCGGCGTAGCGCGTCTCGGGGTAGGCGCGTCGGCTGTCGACCCAGATCAGCGCCGTGGTGAAATCGAACCCGTCGGCGTCTTCAAAGCCAAAGCCGCGCTCACGCCGGTTCCGTTCGCTCTTCGCCGGATCGAACTCGATATCCATTTATTTTATGTGCATACAAAAAATGCCCGTCAACCTTCCGCGCCAAAGACAGGACGTGCATTGGGGCGTTTTTCCGGCATCCGGCTATCGGGGCAGGGGGGGCGCCCGCCGGCTCGCGGAAAGGGCGAGGAAGATCGCCGGCACCACCAGCGCTGCGCCGAGCACGAAGGGCGCATTGATGTTCACCGGGAACACCAGTCCGGCGCAGAACGGCCCGGCGACCCGGGACAGGGCGCCGCAGGCGTTGTTCAGACCCTGGATCTGGCCCTGCCGGTGGGGATCTGCGGTCCGGGAGATCATCGACGCCACATTGGGGAAGGCCACGGACTGGCCGACGGCGGTCAGGCACATCAGGGCGGTGGTCGTCACGGCGCTTGGCGAGACCACAAGGAGCCCGGAGCCCAGGACAGTCATCCCCATCCCCACCGCCAGCATCCGGCCTTCACCGAAGCGCTCCGACAGCGGACCGGTCAGGAACATCTGGGAGATCGCCGCCGAGACCCCCACGAAGGCGAAGCAGACGCCGATCTCCCGGGGGGTCCAACCCATCCGCTCGTTGGCCCAGAGCCCGAAGATCGACTCGATCCCGGTGAAGGCGAACCCGACGATGAAGGACAGCAGCATCAGGCGGCCAAGGACCGGGTTCTCCACCATGTCCTTGAGACCGGACAGCAGGCGGACCCTGCGGGACTCCACCTCCCGGCGGTGGTTGCTCTCCCGGATGACGATCAGGATCGCCAGCACGCAGGCGCCTGCCAGCGCCGAGGCGACGAAGAGGGGCAGGCGGAAGCCCTCCGGCCCGGCGTCCGGGTTGGCCAGGAGGCCGCCGAGCGAGGGCCCCACGATCATGCCTACATTCCAGGCCGCGCCCTGGTAGGACATCTGCCGGGTCAGCTGCTCCGGCGGGGTGACATCGGCCAGATAACCCTGGATGACGGCGCCGTTCCCGGAGGCCAGGCCGCCGACCAGGCGGATGAAGAAGGCGGCCAGGATGTTGGGCGCAAAGGCCAGGGCCAGGTAGCACAGGCAGTTGCCCGTGATGGTCAGGATCAGGATCGGCTTGCGCCCGAAGCGGTCGGACAGCCGGCCCCAGAGCGGCTCGCCGAAGAAGGCGCCGATCGAGTAGGCCGAGAAGATCAGGGCGATCTGCCAGGCCGGGGCGTCGAAGGACTTGGCGTAGAAGGGCAGCAGCGGAATGATGATTCCGAAGCCCAGCAGGTTGATGAAGATCACCG
>CANGRP010000167.1 GCA_947456005.1 Caulobacteraceae bacterium | reverse complement strand
TTGAAGCGAGCGTCGCCTTCCTGGCCCCCGTGCGACGCCTCCTGTCGGTGTTCGGCGGCAGCCACGCCCAGCGCGACGCCTGGCAGAGGACCCTGCTGGTCGCGGCCCTGCGCAGCGGCCAGGCGGGCTTCGCCCGGGTGCTGGTCGACGAACGCCTCGCCGAGCGGCCGCAGAGCCCCTGGAGCCAGGCGCGCCTGTCGGAGCTCGACGCCGTCAGTCGATGAAGGTGAAGCGGTTGAAGCCCTCGGCGTCGGTCTCCAGGCGGACCCGGCGGCCGATGGGCTCGCGGGCGGCCAGCTCGGCGAAGGCGGCCTCCGAGGCCTGGTTGGCGGCGGCGCGGCGACCGTCCGGCAGGCGGGCGATGACCACGATGGCCGGCCCCGAGCGGGTCGTGGTGGTGGTGTAGGTCTCCACCGTCGCCTCGCCCGTCGCCGTATCGACCTCCAGCCCGGGGACCGGATCGTAGGGAATCTTCGCCCGGCGGGCCTCAGGCCGGCGCCAGTCGGCGGGGGTCGTGGAATAGACGCCGGCCGAGTACTTCGAGAGCATGCCGCCGTTGGCGCCGATGAAACCGAACGCCCCCGGCCGCGCGCGCAGGGCGGCGACGACCTCGGCGATGGCGTGCATGGAGTAGTTGTTCCCCGCCCCCCCGAAATAGGGCAGGCCGCCGGTCAGGGTGAGGCCGCGCGGGTCGTCCGCGGCGATGCCCAGGCCGTCGGTCATGTTGAAGACCGCGATGGGGAAGCAGGAGTAGAAGTCGAAGACCGCCATGTCGTCGACGGTCTTGCCCGCCAGCTCAAGGGCCTTGCGGCCGGCGGCGATGGCGGAGGGGCTGGCCGACAGGTCGGGCCGCTCCATGATGGTCAGCTCGTTGGCGTCGCCCTGGCCGTGAAGATAGACGAACTTGTCCTCGGGCACGCCGAGGGCGCGCGCGACGCCCACCGAGGTCAGGATGACGGCGGCGGCCTGGTTCACCTGGTCCCGCGCCACCAGCATGCGGGTGAAGGGATCGGCGACGATGCGGTTCTTGTCGCTGACCGCCACCAGCTCCTCCGCCGTCTTCTCCACCGGCGAGGCGGAGTAGGGGTTGGCGGCGGCCACCCGGGTGAAGGGGGCGAAGAGCTCGCCCATCTTCCGGGCGTAGGCGGGCCGGTCGAGGCCCAGGCGGGCGCGCCGGGCGTTCTCGAACAGGGCGTAGGCGGGGATGGCGCCGGTGATCCGGTGCTTGAGGATCGAGGGCGTGAACATGCCCTCCAGCCCATAGCCGCGGTCCTCCATCGCGCCCTCTACCGTCTCGGACCAGTCGGGGATCTCGCCCTTCGCGTTGAGGGTCAGGACGGTGGACATGGCCTCGGAGCCCACGAGCAGGACCGCCTTGGCCTCGCCGCGGACGATGGCCTCGCAGAACTCGCCGACAAGGCGCTGGGGGCCCTGGCCGCCGGTGATCTCGAGGATGGCCCGGGCCGGGTCGGCGCCGATGCGCCTGGCCACGGAGCGGGGGAAGTTGTTGGAGGCGCCGAAGGGCGGCTTGGCGCCGGGCGAGGAGATCTCGAACTGGCGGATGGCGACGATGACGTCGAGGGCGCCGGCCAGGTCGCCCGAGGCGCCGGCGTCGGTCAGGGCGGCGCGGGCCGCCTCCCCGGCGAGGTCAGCGGGGGAGAGGGCCCGGTAGTCGGCGTCGGTCGGGCGCTCAGCGGCCTGTCCCACCCCGATGAGCACAGGCGTGCGTTCATCCTGAGAAGTCATCTGAAATCCTCCCTGGGCCGCAGGTCCGGCCGCGTCTTGTTATTTCTCGTCGAGCAGGCGGTCGATCACCGCGGCGGCGTCCTTCCCGCCCCAGTCCGCCTCACCCAGCATGCGCGCCCGCTCCACCCCGTCGCGTCCATAGATCAGGGTTGTGGGCATGGCCGCCGTCGGCGGCTTGAGGGCGAAGGGAAGGCTGGACTTGGGATCACGGTAGAAATCCAGCGGCGCATTCTTGCCGATGAAGGCGCGGGCCTTGTCGGCGTCCTTGTCGCGGTCGATGGACACCGCCAGGACGACGAGGTCACGGTCCTTCCCCGAAGCGGCGAGCTTTGCGAGGGTCGGCATCTCCAGGATGCAGGGCGCGCACCAGGTGGCCCAGAGGTTCACCACCACCACCTTGCCGCGGAAGTCGCCAATCCGGACGGGCTTGCCCTCGGCATCGAGGAAGCTGGTGACCGGCGCGGGCGCCGCCTCGGCCGGCAGGATGAGGCGGGACATCTCGCCCCGGGTCAGGTCGGTCAGCCCTCCCTTCGCCCGGGGGGTTATGGAAGCCTGGGCGATGATGTAGAGAACCCCGGCGACGCCGACCAGGGCGGCGCCCCAGAGGGCGAGCCGCACGACGCCCAGCCTGGGAGGCCCCGATTCCTTTTCCTGGCTCATGATGACCGAAGACTCCCCAGACGATCCGAATACCGCCTCGCCGGGAGGCCAGGCCATGTGGGGCGGCCGATTCGCGACCCGTCCGGCGGACCTGATGCAGGCGATCAACGTCTCCATCGGGTTCGACAGGCGGCTTGCCGACCAGGATCTGGCCGGCTCCCGCGCCCACGCGGCGATGTTGCGCATGCAGGGCGTGATTACAAGTGAGGACGAGGCGGCCATCCAGTCCGGCCTCGACGCCATCGCCGCCGAGATCCGCGACGGGACCTTCCCTTTCCGGGACGAGTTCGAGGACATCCACATGAATGTGGAGGCCCGGCTGCGCGAGCTGATCGGTCCGGCGGCGGGACGCCTGCACACGGCGCGCAGCCGCAATGACCAGGTCGCCGTGGACTTCCGGCTCTGGGTCCGCGACGCCTGCGACCGGACGCTCGCCCAGCTGAAGCGCCTCCAGGCCGCCCTGCTGGACCGCGCCGAGCAGCATGCCGACACCCTCATGCCGGGCTTCACCCACCTGCAGCCCGCCCAGCCCGTGACCTTCGGCCACCACCTGATGGCCTATGTGGAGATGTTCGGTCGCGACGCCGGACGCTTCGCCGACGCCCGTCGCCGGATGAACGAGTGCCCCCTGGGCGCCGCCGCCCTGGCCGGATCACCCTTTCCCATCGACCGGGAGGCGACGGCCCGCGCCCTGGGCTTCGACCGGCCGACGGCCAACTCGCTGGACAGCGTGTCCGACCGCGACTTCGCCCTCGAGGCCCTGGCCGCCGCCACCCTGTGCGGCGTGCACCTGTCGCGCCTGGCCGAGGAACTGGTCATCTGGACCACGCCCCAGTTCGGCTTCGTACGCCTGTCGGACGCCTTCTCCACCGGCTCGTCCATCATGCCGCAGAAGCGCAATCCCGACGCCGCCGAACTGGTGCGCGCCAAGGTCGGGCGGCTGATGGGATCCTTCACCCAGCTGACCCTGGTCATGAAGGGGCTGCCGCTCGCCTATTCCAAGGACATGCAGGAGGACAAGGTCCCGACCTTCGAGGCCTTCGACGCCCTGGAGCTGTCCCTGGCGGCCATGACCGGCATGATCCTCGACCTTGAGCCTTCGATCGAACGGATGTCGGCGGCGGCGGGCGCCGGCTTCTCCACCGCCACCGACCTGGCCGACTGGCTGGTGCGGACCCTGGACATGCCCTTCCGTGACGCCCACCACGTGACCGGCGCCGCCGTGAAGCGGGCCGAGGCCCTTGGGGTCGACCTGCCCGGCCTGCCCCTGGCTGAGCTCCAGGCCCTGTGCCAGGGGATCACCCCGGCGGTCTTCGACGTGCTGACGCCCGCCGCCTCCGCCGGCAGCCGGCGCAGTTTCGGCGGCACGGCGCCCGACCAGGTGCGCCGGCAGGCCGCCCTCTGGCGGGAGCGCCTGTCATGAAGTTGCGACCCCTTCTGCTCGCCAGCCTGATCCTGGCCCTGCCTGCAGTCTCCGCCTGCGGCAAGCTGGGTCGGCTGGAGCGACCCGAGGCCCGCCCCGGCGAGGTCCGCGACATCGACGCCGGGTCGGAGCCCGGACGCACCCTGCGCACCGCCGACCCCCGGGACCGCAACGCCGAGCCCCTGCCTCCCCTGGTGGCCCCGGGGGCGGAGACGCCGGCGCAGGTCCCGCCCGAGCGATGAACCATTTCGAACTCCGCGAGGGCGAACTGTTCTGCGAGGGAGTCCCCCTGGCGCGGATCGCCGAAGCCGTGGGGACCCCGGTCTATGTCTATTCCTCGGCCACGCTGGAGCGGCACTTCACCGTCCTGAGGACGGCGCTTGTCGAGGCGGGGCTCCGGGACGAAACGGGTGGAGCGCCGCTGATCGCCTACGCCGTCAAGGCCAACTCCAACCTCGCGGTCCTCGCCACCCTGGCGCGGCTGGGGGCGGGCGCCGACACAGTGTCTGAAGGTGAGATCCGCAGGGCGCTCGCGGCCGGCGTTCCCCCGGAACGGATCGTCTTCTCAGGCGTCGGAAAGCTGGCCGGCGAGGTCCGCTTCGCCCTGGAGTCCGGCATTTCGGAGATCAACGTCGAGTCCGAACCCGAGATGCGACTGATCGCGGAGGTGGCGCAAGGACTCGGGCGGCCCGCGCGGATCGCCTTCCGGGTCAATCCGGACGTGGCGGCGGGGGGGCACGCCAAGATCGCTACAGGCGGCGCCGACAACAAGTTCGGGGTGTCCTTCTCGGAAGCCGAACGGCTCTATGCCGAGGCCGCCGCCGATCCCTGGCTCGATCCCGTTGGCCTGACCTGCCACATCGGCAGCCAGATCAGCCGGCTGGAGCCCATGGAGGCCGCCTTCCTGCGGATGCGCGAGCTGGTCGAGCAGCTGCGCGGCGGCGGCCTGGCCGTTCATCGCCTCGATCTCGGCGGCGGGCTCGGGGTCCCCTACTTCAACCAGCCCGAGCCGCCGGCGCCCGCCGCCTACGCCGCCATGATCGCCCGCGTGATGGCCGGACTGGACATCGGCCTGGCCTTCGAGCCGGGCCGGGTGATCGCGGCTAACGCCGGCATCCTGCTGGCCCGGGTGCTTCACATCCATGAACGGCCTGAAGGGCGACGCTTCGTGGTGCTGGACGCGGCCATGAACGACCTGATCCGGCCGGCCATGTACGATGCCTACCATGCCATCCGGCCCGTCCGACCCCGGCCCGGCGCGACCTCCATCGCCGACGTGGTCGGCCCCGTCTGCGAGACCGGCGACACCTTCACCCGCGACCGCGAGCTGCCGCCCCTGGAAGCCGGGGACCTGGTGGCCTTCATGAGCGCCGGGGCCTACGGGGCCTCCATGTCCAGCGAGTACAACAGCCGCCTCCTGGTCCCGGAAGTCCTGGTCCGGGGCGAGGACTGGGCGGTGGTCCGGCCCAGGCCGACCTACGAGGACATGCTGGCCCGGGAAACCCCGCCCCCCTGGCTCGATCAGGCCTGAGGCAGGGCGCCGATCCAGGGCAGGGTCCGGTAGGCGCCGGCGGCGTCCATGCCATAGCCCACCAGGAAACGGTCCGGCGCAGTCCACGCGAAGGCGTCAGGGGGGCGTCGATCCGGCCGGGGCGAGGGCTTGAGGGCGAAGACGGCGGTGAGGACCTCGGACGCGCCCGCCGCCAGCAGGAGCCGCCGGGCCGCTTCGAGGGACAGGCCAGACTCCAGGACATCATCGACGACCAGGACCTGCCGGCCCGTGACCGGACGCC
>CANGRP010000166.1 GCA_947456005.1 Caulobacteraceae bacterium | reverse complement strand
CCAGGGCCGGAACTCCGCCCCGACGGGCCGCGCCAATCTCGCCAAACCCAAGCTGTCCCGTCGACTTCACTGACATCGCAAATCCTCCGCCGCCAAAGCAGGGAATCACGATCCGGGGATTTCGCAATAGTCCCCCTTGGGGGAGCAATTGCTGAGTCATTCCTCCCCCAAGGGGGAGGTGGCGCGCGAAGCGGGCCGGAGGGGGTCAACCGAGTCGCCGTAGCTTCCCTCACCGCGCTTCGCGCGGAGCTCTCCCTTGGAGCGCGCAAATGAGGGGCTCTGTGGAGGCCGCCCCAGCCTTTAGCCGAACGTGGCCAGGAAGCTCGTCGGCGCCAGGCGGACATGGGCGTCAAGGGGCGGCGTCAGTTCGAAGGCGCGGGGCTCGCGGGCGAAGTTCCAGACCCGAACCAGACGCCAGGACTCGCGGTTGTCATTGGCTACCGCCAGTTCGTTCCGAGAGATGTGGAAGGCCGAACGTTCCCAGCCATTCGTGGTCTTGACCTCGACCAGTCGCGGTCGGCCCTCCGGTGTGAAGCTGGCGATATCGTACCCGGCGCCATCGCCGTCCTCTTGCGAGGTCCAGCGGACCTGGTCGGCGAGGTCCTTGCGGCCCGCGGCGGCGAGGGCATGGCGCTCATGGGCGAGAACCAGGGCTTCGCCGGCCCGACCCAACTCCCGGTTCCGGGCGTCCGCCTCAGCCGGGTCGAAGCGGCGCGCGATGGCCTCGGCGCGCATGGGGTCAAGGGAGGGTCGGTTGAGTGGCGGTGGCGGTGGCTCGAAGAATAGCGCCCCGGCCTCCTGTCCGCCGGACGCGGAGCCTCGATAGGGCATCCGGTCCTTCCCCAGTCGCCTGAGCACGGCGTCGATCAGCCGGACCTGGAAGGCCTTCGCAGGGAGATAACCCAGAATCCAGGGCTGGTTCAGGAGTTGCAGAACCGCGCTGATGTTCCGGTGCTTGAACTCGATCGACGTCTGCGACCGTCCCGGCAGGTGCGACTGCAGGGCCCGGTTGTGCGCGGCCTTGCTGAAAGACCGCCTGGCGAGTTCGTCCGCCAGCATGTCGAAATAGTCTTCGACGATCCGGTCGTTCTCGGCGTCCGTCCAGTCCCCGCCGCCGGTCACCCCAATGGCCTTCGCGACAGGAAGGCGAAGCGGCTGAGGAGCAGGACCGAAGACAGGAGGCTGGCGATCAGGACGCCCTCGACAATGCCATTAACGCCCCGCCCGGCCGGCAGCGCCAGGAACCAGGCCAGGGGGGCCATCACCAGAACGTAGCTGACAAAGTGGGCGGCGGTGGGAACCAGGATGTCCCCCCGCGCCCGGAGGGACTGGGCGACGACCACCTGGAGGGCGTCGGGCGGGATGATGGCCGCGGCAAGGATGAGGGCCGGAACCGCAATGGCCAGCGTCGCGGCATCCGTTGTGTAGCCCGCGGCGATGAGGTTCGCCCCCAGCCAGACGACCAGGGTGACCAGCAGGCAGAAGGCCAGGGTGACGCCGTAGGCGATCAGGCTGATGCGACGGATCGCCTCGGCGTCCCTGGCGCCGTAGGCGCGGCCCACCAGCACCGATAAGGCGGTGGCGATGCCCAGAGGCACCATAAAGGCGAGCGAGATGACATTGACCACGATGCTCCAGGTCGCGACCTGAAGGGTCCCCAGCCATCCGGCGACGACGTTCATGCCGGCGAAGGCGGCCATCTCGAAGAAGCCAGAGGCGCCGGCGCCCAGGCCGATCTGGGTCTGCTCCGAAGCCGCCTTCGGCGCCGGGGGCGCCGGCGTGAAGACGCCGAGGCTCCGGGCCTCGGGCATGCGCAGGATGTAGACCACAAGAGCCAGGGTCAGGGCGGCACGGGCGATGAGGGTGGCGAGGGCCGCGCCGACGGCGCCAAGGGCGGGCAGGTCAAAGTTCCCGGGCACCAGGACCAGCAGGGCGAGAAGGTTCACCAGGTTGGCCGCCCACATGAAGACCGCCCCGATGCGCGGACGGCCCAGCCCCTCCAGCCAGGCTGAGCAGGCCGATCCGATCACGAAGAGGGGCATGGAGAGGGCGAAGATCTGCAGGGGCGGCGTCGCCCCGGCAACAAGATCATCCGGCAGTTGAAGCAGGCCGAGTAGCCAGGGGCCGAGGAAGAAGAGCGCGGCCCCCGCGAAGGCGCCGACCTTGACCCCGTAGACCAGGCCCCGGCGCAGGACCGCCCCCGTCTCTTCCGGTCGACCCTCCCCGATGGCGCGGGCGGTCATGACCTGGACCCCGCCGAGGAGCGCGGTGCCCACGACCAGGACCACCGTACTGGGAGCCCAGGCCATGGCGTGCCAGCCCAGCTGGACAGCGGAATAGCGACCCACGACGATGGCGTCGCTGACGCCCATTGTCATCATTCCCAGCCGGGAGATGACCACCGGCCAGGCCAATGTGAACAGAGCCGCCAGGTCCTGGCGCACCGCGTCATGACGGCGTTCACCCGCCCCTGCGGCCATACCGGACCTCCCCACGCACGAAGGCGCGACACTGCCTCTTCCGGACGCACCGGGCAAGGCGTGCGGCTCAGCGGCTGAAAACCGCCACGAGCTCGAGGTGCGAAGACCAGAGGAACTGGTCTACGGGACGGATGCGTTCCAGCCTGAAACCCCCGTCAACAAGTCGCCGGGCGTCCCGGGCGAAGGTGGCGGGATTGCAGGAGACGCCTACGACCCGGGCGGCGCCCGACTGGGCGATCTCGGCGGCCTGGGCCAGGGCGCCGGCGCGAGGCGGATCGAAGACGACCGCGTCGATTCGTTTCAGCTCGACCGCCGAAAGAGGACGTCGGAAGAGGTCGCGGGCCTCGGCGGTGACGCCGTGCAGGCCCGGCGCCGTGGCGACGGCGGCGGCGAGGGCGCGGATGGCGGGGGCGGACCCGTCCATGGCCAGGACCGGGGCGACCTCAGCCAGGGGGAAGGTGAAGGCGCCGAGGCCACAGAAAAGGTCGGCGATGCGCCGCGCGCCCTCCACGGCGACCCGGGCCTCGGCGACCATGGCGGCCTCGGCGGCGGGGTCGGCCTGCAGGAAGGCGCCGGGCGGAAGGGCCACACGGGCGCGGCCAATCCTCAGGCTGGGCTGGCGCTGCTGGAACAGGATGTCGCCGGCCAGGGTCAGGCGGGCGAGGCCAGCCTCGGCAGCCAGCGCCGCGACCTCCTGCCGGGCGTCGGCTGACAGGCCGCCCGACCGCGCCTCGACACCGGTCACGTCGATGTCCAGGCCGTCGTCCGTGACGGTCACGTGCAGCGACGGCGCCGACTTCGGATGCTCCAGGAGCGGCGCCGCAAGCCGCCGCAGGGCCGGCAGGGCGCGGACGATGGAGGGGTCCAGGACGGCGCACCCTTCGATGTCCACCAGGCTCCAGGACTTGCGGGTCTTGAAGCCGAGCCGCGCCTCGGTCCGGGAGGATCCCCGGCGGGCGTGGAGGGCCCCCCGTCGACGCCCGCCGGGGGTTGTCCGGAAGACCGGCAGGATCTCGGTCTCCAGCCGTTCCAGGGCCAGGGTGGCCCTGAGCCGCTCGACCTTCCAGGCCAGGGCGGAGTCCGAATCCCAGTGCTGGAGGACGCAGCCGCCGCAGGTCCCAAAATGCGGACAGGGCGGGGTCCGGCGTAACGGACTGGGCTCCAACACCGCGTCGAGGACGGGCCCTTCCGGACCGGCCCGCAAGCGCACCGTCTCCCCGGGAAGGGCTCCGGCGACATGCAGGACGCCGCCATCGTCCAGGCGGATCAACCCATCCCCCTCCCCGCCCATGGCCGTGACGGCGAGGGGACCCGCGGGGGGGGCTGCAGGGGGCGTCCGGGAGGTCTGGGACCGGGGGGGTCTGCGGAGGGGCACGGCGACAGTCTAGACCCTTTGCCCCCTGACCGGGAGCCCTGTGCGGCGGGTCTTGCAATCGACGCGTTCCGCCATAGGCTTGGTTCGGTCCGCAAAGGAGTCCCGCCATGCGTTCCCTGGTCACCTGCGCCGCCGCCTTCGCCCTTCTCGCCGCCGTCCCGGCCCCGGTCCGCGCCCAGACCGCGCCCGTCCAGGAATTCGGCCGCGGCGACGTCTGCCAGGAGCAGAAGCAGGAGGCTGGGACCAAGGGGGCCCTGATCGGCGCCGTCGGCGGGGCGCTCCTTGGCCGCGCCATCGCCGGGCGAGGCCACAAGACGGAAGGAACCCTGCTGGGCGCCGCCGCCGGCGCCGGGGTGGGCTATGGCGTCGGGCGCGGGTCCGTGACCTGCGTGGACTACCCGCCCCAGGTGACCCAGACCGACTACAGCCGCGAGCACTGCCGCTGGGTGCAGCAGTCGCCCCAGGACGGCCAGCCCCGCCAGTTTGAGGTCTGCCAGAACTCCGACGGGGTCTGGCGCGCCAGCGGCCGGGAGTGATCAGCCCTTCCGGGCTGTGACGAGGAACTCGACATTGCCATCCGCCCCCGGAACGGTGCTGTCCGCATGCGCGGTCACGCGCCAGCCCGAGGCCTTCAGGAAGGCGCAGGCCGACTGAAGAGCGTCCTGGCGGGCCGCCGGATCGCGGACCACGCCTCCCTTGCCCACCTTTTCGGGTCCCACCTCGAACTGCGGCTTGACCAGGGCGAAAAGCCAGGCGCCCGGCGCCGCCAGGGCGAGGGCCGCCGGCAGGACCTTGGCCAGGCCGATGAAGCTGGCGTCGCAGACCACGACGCCCGGCGCCTCGGGAACAAGATCCGCATCCAGACGACGGGCGTCCACGCCCTCAAGGCTGACGACCCGGGGATCGGCCGCCAGGCGGGGATGAAGCTGGCCGCGGCCGACATCCACGGCATAGACGCGGGCCGCGCCCCGGTTGAGGCAGACCTCCGTGAAGCCGCCGGTGGAGGCCCCGACATCCAGCACGACGGCGCCATCGAGGGGGGCGTCTGAAAAGCCCGGGGCGCCCTTCAACTTCCCCGCCGCCCGACTGACCTCGCCGAAGGCAGGCTGGAAGGTGATTTCGGCCTCAGGATCGATCAGATCGGACGGGCGGGTCACCGGCCGCCCGCCCGCAGTCACCCCCCCGGCCTCGATGGCGGCGCGGGCCCGGGCGCGGCTCGACGCCAGCCCGCGCTCGGCGAGGACGGCGTCGGCGCGCCGCCGGACGGGACCTCCAGGCGCGGGGTTCGGCATGGGTGCAGTCTGTCGCGGAAGCCTCGACGAGACAACCGAGCCCCGCCTGTGTCCAGGTCGCCGTTCCAGACAGAAGAGCCGGGTTCAGCCGAGAGCCAATTCCCATTCTCCAGAACATGATCTAGGACACCGGCGATGCGCGTCTCTGGTCTCATCGGACTCCTTCGTCGGTCGGCCCCTGTCCTGGTGGCCCTGGCCCTGACCATGCGCATTGTCGTCCCGGCGGGCGTGATGTTCGCCGAGACGCCGGACGGCGGGCTGCAGATGACCCTCTGCACCGGCCAGGGCGCCATGGTGGCCCCGCTCAACGATGACGGGACAAGCCCGGACGCCGGCAAGGGCGCTTCGGATTCTCCATGCGCCTTCGCGGCCATGGCGGCCTTCACGCCGACCGAGTCCATGCTTCTGCCGGCCCTGGCGCCCTGGCCGGCGCCGCCGGTCTTCATCGGTCTCGAGTCGGGGCACCAGCGCCCAGGACTCGGACTCCCGGCGCCGCCGCCGCCCAAAACCGGTCCCCCCATCCT
>CANGRP010000165.1 GCA_947456005.1 Caulobacteraceae bacterium | reverse complement strand
GGCTTCATGGACTCAAAGACCTTGACCATTCGCGCCACTTCGGCGGCTTCCTGCTCGTCACCGGCCTTCAGCAGCCCCTGGATATCCGACTTGATCCCGTTCAGCGTCTTCACCTTGGCGTCAAGCTTGGCCTCGGCCGCCGCCAGGAGGGCCAGTTGGGTGCTGAAGTCCGCCTCCCGCTGGTCGAGCTGACCGCGTCGCGCGCCCAGGCTCTGGAGAATCTGAAGCTCCGCCGGAGACAGACCCGCCTCTTTGGCGAGCTCAGCTGCCGTGGGGGCGCAGACCAGCGGCTTGGCGGGAGCCGCTGGTGCTGAAGCGCCCTCCGCCGGCTTGCCGGGCCCGGCCTTCGGGTCGGCGGCGGCGGCCGGGGCCGAGCCTGCCGGCTGGCCGCCCGCCTGAGACGTCACGCCCTGGGCGAAGGCCCTCGCGCCGGAAAACAGGTCCGGCGCGCCGTTGATCCCAGAAAGGGCGTTCAGGGCCAGAACGCCGCCTGCAGCGATCCCCAGGAGGGGCAGAATACGGGGTAAGCGGCTCATCAACGGCCTCCGGTGAAGGCGGACCGGGAGATAGGATCCGCCCCGTCGCCAAGGAAGAGCTCATCCTCGAACTCCGGGCGGCGACGGACACCCACCGAGGGTCGACGCGCAGCCGGGATCGGCGCCTCACGGCCCCGCAAGCGCGCCTCGCGGCTTTGCGCCAGAAGGGAGCCCAGGTTCCGGCTGAGACGCTCGATATCGGCTTCCGAGGCCTGCTGATCACGGGAATCCACAGCCAGACCGGCGCGCGCGCCCGCCTCGAACTGCTGGTCCAGCTTGGAGGCCAGGACGCGGGCCCGCTCGATTCGGCTGACGAGCACCTCGGCCATCTCATCGCTGGCCGCCTTGAGATCGGCGAGCCCACGCTCGGCCCGAGCGGCGGCGGCGTCGAGATCGGCTACGGCCTTGGCGAAGCCCATCTGCCCTTGCCGGAGGACCTTCAGTCGCTCGTTCAGGCGCCAGCCCATCCAGATGGCGCCGCAGAGGAGCCCTGCAAGCAGGAGGTTGAGGATGATGGAAATCATGAGCTGGACATCTCCTGCACGGCCCGACGGGCGGTCCGGGTCAGCGGGGCCTCGACCCGCACAGCGATCTGGTGGTTTCGGCGCCCCATGCGGGCCGTGGTCAGATGGACCGCCCCCGCCCTCAGTTCGACCGGCTTGTCTGGCGTCGCATTGAGCATGAGCGTGTCGCCCACCTTGAAGTTGAGGACGGTCTGGAGCGGGAGTTGCTGCTCGTCGAGGACGGCCCTGATGTCCATCTGGGTCGTCCAGAGCTCAGTGGCGAGGTGGCCTTCCCAGATATTGTCCCGGCCGAACTTCTCGCCCATGAACTGCTGGAGCAGCATCTTCCGGATGGGCTCAAGCGTAGCATAGGGCAGCAGCAGCTCGATCCGGCCGCCACGGTCCTCCATGTCGATCCGGAGCTTGACCAGGATCGCCGCATTCGCCGGCCTCGCAATGGCGGCGAAACGCGGATTGGTCTCCAGGCGATCCAGGGTGAAGGTCACCGGGGTCAGGGGCTCAAAGGCGAGCTTGGCGTCGGCAAGGACGACCTCGACCATCCGCTGGACCAGGACGCGCTCGATGGTCGTATAGGGCCGCCCTTCGATCCGCATGGCGGCGGTCCCGCGGCGTCCGCCGAGCAGCACGTCGACGATCGAGTAGATCAGGTTGGAGTCCACCGTCAGCAGCCCATAGTTCTCAAGCTGCTCGGCCTTGAAGACCGTCAGGATGGCCGGGAGCGGGATGGAGTTCAGGTAGTCGCCGAACCGGATAGAGGAAATGCTGTCGAGGCTGACCTCGACGTTGTCCGAGGTGAAGTTCCGAAGCGAGGTCGTCATGTACCGCACCAGGCGGTCGAAGACGATTTCCAGCATCGGCAAGCGCTCGTAGGACACGAGCGCCGAGTTGATGATGGCGCGGATACCGTTCTGCTCGGCTGAATCATCACCTGAGATGTCGAAGCCAAGGAGGCTGTCGATCTCATCCTGGTTCAGGATGCGCTCAGCGCCCGCGACAGCCTCAGCGGAATCGCTCCGACCCCAGCCGTCTTCGTCGCTCGGAGAAATGTCGTCCGTGTTCGCCATGACTTAAACTCCAGCCGGCCCGGGGGCCTAGCTGATGAGCATCTCCTCAATAAGCACGGAATTGATGCGGGCAGGCGCGATCACCAGGTTCACCCGACGCAGGATCTCCATGCGAAGCTGGAAGGTTCCCTGGGACCCCTGAAGATCTTCCGGGCGCAGCTCCCGCAGGAAGCTCTGGAACATATCCTGGATTCTGGGCATGGCGGGCGCGATCATTTCCGCCGTCGCCTGGTCCGGGGCCTCAAGGGTCAGCTTGAGCTTGAGGTAGACGGGACGCCCATCGCCGGCCTGCATGTTGGCCACCATGTTGGGCAGGGTGCAGAAGACGACCCCGTCAGGGCCCTCTGCGATGACCACCTCCGGATCCCCCGCCCCTCCGCCGCCTTCCTTCTTCTTTTCCGCCGCCCCTCCCTTCTTCTCAGACTTGGCGTCCGCCGCCTCGGGGGGCTTGTTGAAGAAAAGGAAGAAAGCGCCGGCCCCGCCGCCGCCGAGAACAACGACGGCGGCTGCGGCCGCAATGATGATCAGGCGAAGCGGAGGCTTCTTGCGGCCACCTTCCTCGGCGCCCTCGGCGCCTTCGAGGTCGACCTCTTCCTCATCGGAATTCTTGGGGGGCTTGGCCACGGCCGCGACTCCTGGAGCTTCTTGCCTTCACTATCCCCGGGTTTAGTTAACGATCCGTTTTTCCACCCCGCCGGGGGAGGGAGAAAAGACCCGGCAAATTCCGCATACCGGCCGGAATTAACCATTTTATTTGTTGTTTTTATTCGCTTTTTTTGTTGGCCCAACCCTTGCATGGTGAATGGGGAACCTTCGGGTCCTTAACACCAGGCGTCAGAGTCGATGGATAACGCTCTCTATGTGGGACTTTCGCGCCAGATGACGCTTCGGCGGCAACTGGACATCGTCGCCAACAATATCGCCAATGCCGACACCACGGGCTTCAAGGCCGAGCAGCCCCTGGTGCAGACGGAGCCGAAGTCGCCAGCTCGCACTTCGGATGGCCCCAACCCGATCAAGTTCGTGATCGACAGCGGACTCGCCAGGGACTTCTCACAAGGCGCCCTGCAGGCAACGAACGCCACCTTCGATCTTGCGATCGACGGCCCCGGCTTCTTCCAGATCCAGACACCGGGTGGAGATCGCTTTACCCGGGATGGCCACTTCCGGCTGGACGATGCCGGCCGGATTGTCACCCAGAGCGGCCAACCCGTACTCAGCGCCGGAGGCGCCGAGGTCATCATCGATCCCACGAGGGGCCCTGTGGAGATCGCCCGCGACGGGACGATCAGCCAGGGCGTCGAACAGGTCGGCAGACTTGGCGTGGTGATCTTCGATGATCTCTCGACCCTCGAGAAGATCGGCGACAACCAGTTTCGAAGCACCTCCAACGCCCAGCCCCAGCCCGCAGCGGGATCCCTGATCCGTCAGGGCATGCTGGAGGGATCCAACGTCAATCCCATCCTCCAGGTCACCGAAATGATCGAGGTGACCCGGGCCTACGAGTCCCTGGCCCGCATGATGGAGAACACCCAGGAGTTGTCCCGGCGCTCGGTCGAGCGGCTCGGACGCGTCGAGTAGAAAGGCTGACTTCCCATGCAAGCTCTCCGCACCGCCGCCACCGGCATGTCCGCCCAGCAGCTGAACGTCGAGGTCATCTCGAACAACATCGCCAACATGAACACGGTGGGCTTCAAGCGACAGCGCGCCGAGTTCCAGGACCTGCTCTATCAGACCCTCGAACGGGCGGGCTCCCAGTCGTCAGACCAGGGCACGGTCGTCCCGACCGGCCTGCAGGTCGGTGCGGGCGTGAAGGCCGGATCGATCTATCGGATCACTGAACAGGGAGCGATGACCCAAACCGGCAACAAGCTCGACATCGCCATCCAGGGCCGGGGCTATCTGCAGGTCCTCATGCCCACCGGTGAGCTGGCCTATACCCGGGCCGGCAACCTGTCTCTGAACGACCAGGGGCAGCTGGTGACCGCCGATGGCTACCAGATCCAGCCCGCCATCGTGATCCCGCCAGACGCCGTCGACGTCTCCATCTCCAAGTCCGGCCAGATTCAGATCAAACAGGCTGGCCAGCCGGAGCCCTCTGTGGCTGGAACCCTCGAACTGGCGACCTTTGTCAATGAAGGCGGCCTCGAGGCGATCGGCGACAACCTTTACCTTGAGAGCGGCTCCTCTGGGGCGCCCAACCTGAGCGTTCCCGGCGTCGATGGCACCGGCGTGCTTCTGCAGGGCTACACCGAGGCGTCGAACGTGGACGCCGTGGCGGAGGTGACCGCCCTGATCGTGGCGCAGAGGGCCTACGAGATGAACTCCAAGGTCATCACCTCCGCCGACCAGATGCTCTCCACCGCCAACCAGGTGAAGAGCTGATCTCATGCGCATCCTGATCGCCCTGACCCTTGCGATGAGCCTTGCGCTTCCGGTCGCGACCTCTGCCGCCGCGCCGGTCTCCCTCAGGACCGAGCCCACCGATGCCGACGGCGTCGTGACCCTTGGGGATCTCTTCGAGGGGGCCGGCGGCGCCTCGGGCGTCCGCGTCGCCGCCCGGCCGGGTGCGAACCTGGTCCTCGACGCAACGGCCGTCCAGGTCCTGGCCCGCCGCAACGGGCTGGACTGGAGCAACCCCGATCGCCTCCGTCGGATCATCGTCCGGGCCGGAGACGGTCCGGCGGCAACGGCCGCGGCCCGCAAGGGCGAGGTTCAGGCCCTGGCCTATTCCCGGAGCCTCTCGGCCGGCGAGGCGATCCGCCCGGAGGATCTGGTCTGGACCCGTGTCGTCGCTACGCCGGCGGACGCCCTCAGGGATGCCGACGCCGCCATCGGCATGATCGCCCGCCGCCCCCTCCGGGAGGGTGCGCTGGTTTCGGCCCGGGATGTCGGCGCCCCTGTTGTGATTCAGGCCGGCGACCTGGTCACCGTGACCTACCAGAACGCGGGGGTCTCACTCGCCCTTCAGGTCAAGGCTCTTGGCGCGGGCGCCGTCGGCGAGGTGATCTCGCTGCAGAACCTTTCCTCCCGGAAAACGATCCAGGCCGTGGTGACCGGGCCGGGCCAGGCCGCCACCGGGCCTGACGCCCCCCTCGGCGCGCCTTCCCTCGCCACCCGCGTCGCTCGCCGCTGACCCTCATTTCCAGAGACAGATCCCATCCCATGAGACTCGCCGCAGCCCTTCTCCTCGCCGCCCTTCCCCTGGTCGCCTGCACGACGGTCAAGGAGGCGGCCATAGGTCCCAGCCTGAGCCCCTCCGCCTACCCGGTGACGCCGCAGGAACGACGGCCCGACCTGGGCATGATGCCCTCCCAGCCCGAGGTCACCCCCGCCTCGGCCAATTCGCTCTGGCGCAGCGGCGCCCGGGCCTTCTTCATCGACCAGAGGGCCAACCGGATCGGCGACATCGTCACGGTCCAGATCGCGATCAACGACTCGGCCAGGACCTCGAACACTTCGGTGGCGAACCGGACATCCACCTCCGACGCAGCCCTCACCAGCCTGTTCGGCATGGAAGGAAAGATCGGCCGGCTCCTGCCCCCCGGGAACGATTTCAGCACGGCCTCCCCTTTC
>CANGRP010000164.1 GCA_947456005.1 Caulobacteraceae bacterium | reverse complement strand
CTGGGGCTCCTGCACCCCGGGAGCCTGGCTTCCCTCGGGAAGTAGAGCCGGTCATGATGTCCCTCAGCGGGGTGAACCGCCCCAACCGACCCGCGGGGTCGGGACCTAGAGGAGGTTTGAGACAAGGCCCATGACCCAGCTTCCAAGTCCGCCCCGCATGCGCGCCCTCTATCCCGGCGGCCCAGAGGTTTCCTCGGTCGCCTGGGGCATGTGGCGCTTCGCCGGGGACGATGTGGCGGCGGCGGAGGCGCGCATCCAGGCCGCCCTTGACGCCGGCGTCACGCTCTTTGACACGGCGGATATCTACGGCCCTGACAATGGCGAGCCCTTCGGCGCGGCGGAGGCCTTGCTCGGGCGGGTGCTGGCCGGCAATCCGGGCCTGCGGGGCCGGATGGTCATCGCCACCAAGGGCGGCATCTCCATGGGCGTGCCCTACGACTCGAGCGCCAGTTACCTGGCCGCCGCCATCGACGCCTCGCTCGCCCGGATGGGGGTCGATCATGTTCCGCTCTGGCAGATTCACCGACCCGACCTCCTGACCCATCCCGCCGAGATCGGCGAGGCCCTTCTGACGGCGCACCAGGCCGGCAAGATCGGCGCCGTCGGCGTCTCTAACTTCACGCCCTCGCAGGTGGAGGCCCTGGCCGCCCACCTGCCCCTGCCGATTGTCTCCTGCCAGCCCGAATTCTCACCCCTGGCCGTGGCGCCGCTGGGCGACGGGGTGCTTGACCAGGCGATCGCACGCGGCATGGCTGTTCTGGCTTGGTCGCCCCTCGGCGGCGGCCGGCTGGGCAATCCCGCCGATGACCGCACGCGCGCGGTCGCTGCGGCACTGGACGCCAAGGCCAAGCAGGCGGGTGTCAGCCGCGCCGCCGCGGCCTACAGCTGGATCATGGCCCATCCGGCCCGGCCCATTCCCATAGTCGGGACCCAGTCGACCGCCCGGATCGCCGAGATTCCCGACGCCTACACGCCCACCTGGACCCGGGCTGAATGGTATGAGGTCCTGGTCGCCGCCCGGGGAGAACCGCTGCCGTGACCCAAGCCCTGCCGCCCTGCGAAGTCTCCTGGTTCTCCGCACTCTGCGACGACGACTATGAGTTCCTCGGCGTGCCCGACCCGGCGCTGAAGTCGAGCTGGGAGCACTGCCGAGACATCGTCCTGCAGGCCGAGGCCGGCGGCTTCGACAATATCCTGCTGCCCTCGGGCTACGAGCTGGGCATCGACACCACCGCCTTCGCCGCGGCGATCGCGCCGATGCTGAAGCGCATGCGCCTCCTGATGGCCGTGCGGATCGGCGAGATGTGGCCGCCGCAACTGGCGCGCCAGATCGCCACGATCGACCGCATCCTCGGAGGTCGGCTGACGGTGAACATCATCTCCTCCGACATGCCCGGCGAGAAGCTGGCGTCGGGCCCGCGCTATGCGCGCACGGTCGAAGCCATGAGCATACTGAAGACGCTGCTGAACGGCCAACCGCTGGACCATGACGGGGATTTCTGGAAGCTGAAGCTGGATCCGCCGCGTATCGGCACGGTTTCGGGCAAGGCCCCCCAGCTCTACTTCGGCGGGCTCTCGGAGGATGCGCGCGCGGCGGCCGCCAAGGGCTGCGACGTGTACCTGATGTGGCCAGACCGACGCGAGGCGGTCGCCGACATCATCGCCGACATGACCGCGCGCGCGGCGCAGCATGGCCGCAAACTCCGGTTCGGCTACCGGGCCCATGTGGTGGTCCGCGACACCGAGGCCGAGGCGCGCACGGCCGCCGACCGCCTGCTCTCGAAGCTGGATGCGGATGCAGGCGCTGCGATCCGCGCCAAGTCGCTCGACTCCACCTCGGTGGGCGTCCAGGCGCAGGCGGCGCTGCGCGAAAGCGCGGCCGATGACGGCTATGCCGAACCGCACCTGTGGACCGGTATCGGCCGGGCCCGGTCAGGCTGCGGCGCGGCGATAGTCGGTGATCCGGACCAGGTACTGGCCAAGCTGAACGACTACCGGGCCATGGGCATCGAGGCCTTCATTCTTTCAGGCTATCCGCACGCGGCCGAGGCGGACCTATTTGCCCGCCATGTGCTGCCGCGGCTCGAGCACGGCCCGCTGGTCTGAAGGGTTGGAGAGCCAGCTGCGACGACGAGCCTGACCGAAGCCGCGGGATCACCGCGCCGCAGGCGCTCAGTGTCCGAGGCTGACCGGCGCCGGTTGGCGGTCGGCGAGGGGCGTGATCTTCGGCAGCCACAGCTGGATCCAGCCCAGCGCCAGCAGGTAGCTGCTGCTGGCGAACAACAGGAGTGGGCCATAGCCAAGTCCCATGGTGAGCACCTTGCCCGCAGCCCAGACTATGCCCATTCCGCCGATATTGCCGCAGAACGCGCCGAAGCTGGTGACACGCCCCACCTTGTCGGTCGGCGTCACGTCGGTGATCAGGGCGAACAGGTTGGTGGAGAACCCCTGGTGGGCCGCAAGCACCACGGCCAGGATGCCCGCAGCCGCCCAGGCGTTGGGTGCAGCCAATGTGGCGGGCAGCACCAGCACCAGAAGGCCCGAGCCCAGCATGATCCCCTTGCGCACCCGGTCCACCGGGAGGCCCCGCGACATCAGCGCAGTCGCCAAAGTCCCGCTGATCAGGGATCCCGCGGCGGCGCCGGTGTAAGCCAGCGCGACAAAACCCCCGAGCGCCACGCCGGACACGCCAAACTGGCGGTGCATCAGGTCCGGCATCCAGAACAGCAGCAACCACCAGGTGGCGTCGGACAGGAACTTCGCGCCCGCGATGGCCCAGGTGCTGCGGTCCTTCAGGATCGGACGGCGCGGAGCGTCCGGCTGGGCTGCGGGCGTCGGCGGGGCATCGAGGGGCGTCTTGCGCGTGACGATCAGCCAGCAGACCGTCCAGACCACCCCGGCCAGCCCGGCCACCAAGAAGGCGCCGCGCCAGCCCAGGGCGCCCGCCATCACAGGAATGAGCACAGGGGCGCTGATCGCGCCCAGGCTGTTCACGGCGTTGATCACGCCGAACCCTGTGGAGCGCACTTCGGGAGGCAGAATCGTCGCCACCGTCTTGATCATCGACGGCGTCCCCATGGCCTCGGTCGCCCCCAGTCCGACGCGGCAGAGGATGAACTGCGGGATGCTGTGAGCGAGGCCGTGGGCCATGGCCGCGAGGCTCCAGCTGAACACACCCAGCGGATTAGCCCACCTCACGCCGATCCGATCGACCAACGGCCCTGCGAACAGCAGGCCGAGCGCCATGGCTCCCTGGAACCAAGCGCCCATCGCGCCGTAATCCTCGTCGGTCCACCCGAGTTCGGCCGACATCTCGGGCTTGAGCACCGAGATGATCTGGCGATCCACCAGATTCAGGATGCCGGCGAAGGTCAGGAGGACGAACAGAAGCAAGCGCATCTGCGGCGTGAGAAGGCTGCCTGCAGCCGCCAGAGTTGACCCGTTTGTCAAGGCCGCACCTCTCCCAGACGCCAGCGCATGGCTCCACCTGCGCAACTTTCGAGCTTGCTCCGAAGCATCATCTGGAAGGATGCTCACAGTCTGTTGGCGTTGTCATATTCTCTGGAGAGTCAGTTGGCCGAGACGGTCCGCTACGGCCTAGTCGGTGTTGGCATGATGGGCGTGGAGCACATCCACAACCTCGCCGTGACGCCGGGCGCGGTGGTGACCGCAATCGCCGATCCCGTCGAACGATCGCTGGGCCCGGCCCGCGAAGCGCTGGGTCCGAAGGCTGATCTCGTCACCGCCTTTACGACAGGGGCCGATTTGGCCCGCAGCGGCCTTGTGGATTGCGTCATCGTCTCCAGTCCGAACAACACGCACCGACAGGTGCTGGAACCGATGTTCGAGGCCGGACTGCCGATTCTCTGCGAGAAACCGTTGGCCACGACGCTCGAGGACGCGCGCTGGATCGTCGAGCAGGCCGAGCGCGCCTCGGCCCCGTTCTGGACGGCGATGGAGTACCGTTACATGCCGCCGGCCGAGGCGTTCATCGGCGAGGTACACGGCGGCCGGGTCGGAAGGCTGCAGATGCTGTCGATTCGCGAGCACCGCTTCCCGTTTCTGAGGAAGGTGGGCGACTGGAACCGGTTCGCCGCGAATACCGGTGGGACAATGGTCGAAAAGTGCTGCCACTTCTTCGACTTGATGAGGCTCATCACCCGTTCGGAGGCCGTTCGGGTCTACTGCTCGGGCGCCATGGATGTGAACCATCTCGGCGAAAGCTATGAGGGTCGTCGGCCCGACATCATCGACAACAGCTACACCACCATCGACTTCGCCAACGGCGTTCGCGCCATGCTGGATCTCTGCATGTTCGCCGACGGCGCCGAGAACCAGGAAGAGATCACCGCTGTCGGGGATGCCGCGCGGCTTGACGCCCTAATTCCTAGTGGGGATATAGTGTATTCTCCGCGGGTGGGGTTCCGTAACCCTAAGCGCGTGGAGCGTCGCGTCGTCGACGTGGATCCCACCGCCCTGAAGGCCGGAACCCACCACGGGTCGACCTTCTACGAGCACCAGCGCTTCAACGCGGCGGTGCGTGGAGCGGGCCCGGTGGAAGTGACCGCACGTGACGGGTTGATGGCCGTGGCCATCGGCGCAGCCGCAGAGATCAGCGCGCGCGAGAAGCGTGTGGTGGAGATGTCGGAACTGGGTTTCTGAGTACCCGGCCGGTCGCCGGAGAGACAACAAGAGCGGCGCGCTTGTGACAGCGCCAGATATCAACGAGAGCAAGATTTCGGGGAAGCCAATGCAACGCAAGATCCTGATCACCGGGGCCGCCATCGCCGCCCTCATGACCGCCGCGCCCGCCCTGGCCCAGACGGCCAGCGAAGGCGTTGACCTCGGCGAACTGGTCGTCACCGCCCAGAAGCGGGAAGAGAAACTGCAGGATGTTCCGGCAGCGATCTCGGTCCTGTCCGGCGACGCGCTCGCCGCTCGCGGGTCGTTAAACCTCGAGAGCGCGCAGTACCTCGTGCCCGCCCTCAACTTCCGCAAGTCAGGCACCAGCATCAATCAGACGCTCTTCCTGCGCGGAGTTGGCACGTCGACCTTCTCGATCGCGGGCGAACCCTCGGTCTCGACGGTTGTGGACGGCGTGGTCTTCAGCCGCTCAGGCGAGGCCTTCAGCGACCTGGTCGACGTCGAGCGCATCGAGGTGTTGCGCGGCCCGCAGGGCACGCTCTTCGGCAAGAACACCTCCGCCGGCGTGATCAACATCGTCACCAAGCGTCCGGGCGACGATTTCGGGGGCTATGTCGAGGGGGGCTACTTCTCGGGCGGCGGCGAGGTGAAGCTCCGCGCGGGCGTGGATGTGCCCTTCAGTGATCTCGTGAAGGGCCGCTTCACGGCTTCCTACGGCAGCTACGACGGCAACATCCGCAATCTGACCCGCGGGACGCGGGTGAACGGGTACGAGCACTGGGGCGTCCGCGGCGTGATCGTGGCCGACCCCACCGAAAATCTCTCGCTCACCCTGATCGCAGACTACCGCGAAGCCGACGATGACTGCTGCGCCGAACTGATCGGCACGACACCCACCAACCTGACGGCGACGGTCCTGCCCACGCCGCGCGGCGACCGCACCCGGCATGTTTCGCAGGATCTTATCACCAGCTCCATGGAGGAGAGCGGCGGCGTTTCACTGCAGGCCGACTGGAGCGTCGGCGGCAACGTCGTCACCTACATCGGCTCGTATCGCCAATACGACAACACCGAAATCCGTGACGGCGACTGGCTGCCCCAGGCCTATGT
>CANGRP010000163.1 GCA_947456005.1 Caulobacteraceae bacterium | reverse complement strand
GGTACGGTCTCCCATATAGCCCCAGAGCAGGTTGGAGAGCGTGTCCGCTCCGAGATAGGCCAGGGCCAGGAGGCCCAGGATTGCGCCTGACAAGCCCATCGAGGAGGTCGCATAGAGGGCGTAGAAGGGCACCGCCATCCGGCTGGAGGTGGCGAGCATCTGCACGAGCAGGAAGGGCCCGAAGCCGGGATCGGACCGGATGAGGGCCGGGAAATCGCGGACCCGGTCCCGCAACCGCGCCTTGGCCGGCAGGTTCGGCGGTTCGGGTTCCCTGAGCAGCACCTGGAGGGCCCAGAGGCCCAGGGTTGTCAGGACGGCGGCGAGCATGAAGGTCACGGAATAGCCGTGACCGAACATGTCCGGTTCGATGATGTACTTGCCGGCGGCCCAGGCCAGGACGGCGGCGATCAGGCCCCCCGTGGCGTTCCGCCAGGCCTGGAGCCGGCCGCGCCGGCTGAGGGGAATGACCTTGGCCATCAGCATCCCGAAGACCACCCTCTGGGCGCCCATGAAGACGCCGAAGAGGAAGAGCAGGGCCAGCATGGCGTAGACCAGGGACTGGCCCTGCAGGAACCACCCCGCGGCCGCCATGCCGACGATCTGGACGCGGCCGAGACCGCCCATCCACAGGGCGGCGGGCATGACCTTCTTGCGGTGCTCGATGGCGTTGGCGCCGAAGATCGGCGAAATAATGCCTCCGACCTGCTGCAGGGCCTGGGCGAGCCCCACTATGGTGTTCGAGCCGGAAATCATGTGGATGTAGACCGGCATGAAGGTCGGCGCGTTGATCAGGCGGAAGCCCGTCATGCCCAGCATGCCGTGGAGATAGTTGCCGATGTAGTTGCGCTTCAGGTTGTCCCAGACGAACCGCTCGTACTCTGCCTCCCGGGCTTCCGCTTCAGGGTCGGTCTGGGAGGCGGTTGCGCTGGTCGCCGCCGGGTCGTCCGGCGGGGCGACATGCTGCGTCGCGGGGGGCGTGTCGTCCCTGCTCAATCTGAATTTGCCCGCACCGGAATGACCGGCGGCGGACCCTCCCGCAATATGAATTCAAGACCTAATTGCGTTCGGGTCTAACAGAGTCCCGGTCGGCGGCAAGTCTGCGCCAGCCCTTCAATGCCAGAAATCCAGCGAGGGCGAAGTCGATCGTCAGGGTCCTGCCGCCTGGGAGGGCGCAGTCGTGGGCTGGGTACCCGTCGACGTCGACCTCTATCCTGTTCCGAGTAATGGGAACCGGCTATCGGATCGAAACACGATCTCGACTTCTGAAATCTGGCCTCATTCGACCCTCCGGGCGGTTAGGGTCTGAGGCGAACAGGCCCTGGTGGTCAAAATCTGACGTTTGAGTCCCGCAGGTCGCACCTGGCGGTCGAAAACCCGAACGTGCGCTTCTCGCCCCGAAGCCAACGGGGAGTATCGACCCTCAGAAGACTCTAGCGAGCCCGCGCCAGAGGTCGAGCCACTGGTGATTTCCCGCTCGTTTCAACCGAGATGGCCACCGGGATCGAGTCCACGTCCAGGCACATTGCCAAGTCTTCAGCTGACATGGTGCGGCCATCGGTCCGCGAGCTGAGCGCGGCAATCGATCGGCTCACCGTGCTGCGTTCTGGTAAACGGCCCTGGATCAAGGCGCGGATATACAGGGCGCAGATCTCATCCTCGTCGGTGCGACGGTCTCCGTCCCCACAGGCAACAAGCCAAATTTCCTCCGATCCGCTGCCCAGGATTGCCCTGGCCGTAGCCTCGGCGTTGACCAATGAGGCGGCGTAGACCTGCGTGGCGCTTACCGCGGCAAGCACGCACTTCGTGCCGTTGGACGTGGTTTGGATGAGGGTTTCACCTGCAAAAGAGACCGAACAGATTTCGTGCGGTGAATTCCCGAAATCGAACCCGTCCGGCCGTAGTCCTCGACGCTCGCCAATGCAGCGGCTGCCAACGCCTCGGTTGCGGAGCGTCAACGCCGTGTCGAGGTCTTCCACCATGACGATGGCCTCGGCGCCGTTGCGCAGAGCGATTGCGGCTGTTGTAAAGGCGCGGAAGACATCTATCACTACAACTGCGCCACGGGCCTGACTGGCTGAGCCGACGAGCGAACTCATGATGACACTGGGCGGCGAACGCATGCTCAATCCTTACGAGAAAACTTTAATTCCAGCGAGGATCGAGGGGCGGCTCTCCCCCCTTTCCGCGACTCTGGCGAGGTCTGCTTTGAGGTCCGTGAGCCGAAGATCTGCTTCTCGCCCCGAAGCCAACTCGCAAGATCGACCCGAGGCGGACGTTCGAAGTGTCCGCTCACCGGGAGGTGAGTTCTGGTCCGATTGAGCAAGGAGAGAATGCTACCCCGAAGACCGATGGACTTTAGGTTCAGGACTTGGAGTTCAAGTGCCGGCCTACCCTTCGAACAATCCCTGCTGGAGATCGACCGGCGGCAGAGGCATCGACCAAGTCTGCACAACCTCGATCCCGACGATCGACGCGAACTTCGCGAGCCCCTCGTCGTCCGAGTAGATCGTCGTCGCGCCTCGGGATCGCGCGATTGCGATGATCTGGCGGTCGATCTTAACCTTCTGCCAGGGAGACGCGGAGCCGTCCTTCTTATCTCCGGCTCGGATCGCTTCACGGGTCATTGTCGCTAACTCGACGGCGGCCATCGTGTCGAACTCCGCGAACTTGAACCGCGAGGACCGATTCACCCGCTCGATCACAGCGGGACCGGCATCTCCCAACCCAACGAGGACTTCAGCAAGCGCCGGTGCCGGAATCAGGATCGTTTCTCCGTGGCGCTGAATCTCTTGCTCCAAGAACTCAAAGCGCTCGCGCACTTGGCTCACCAGGGCTCCTGTCTGGGGATCAGTCGGAGGCTTTGCGTCTGGATGGACCATAAGCGCGAAGGCGGTCGCGTCGAAGACGATCAATGAATTTCACCATCGCCAAGCCGTAGGGCCATCAGCTCATCATAGGTGCCTGCACCATTCGGGCCGCTGCCTGGGATCGAGCGGATCTCAGCCAGGACATCTCGTAAAGGAGCATCATCCAGCACCTCGTATCGATCGACAGTAAACGCCAAAAGCTTCCAGACGCCCTCCGGGTGACGCTCCCAACGGCCGCTACCGAAGAGGCGGACTTTTGTGCCGTAAAGATGCTTTGCCAACTCCCGCGCCACTTCGCGGTTTAGGGCGATGTTGGTGTAGGTAAGTCCGCCGTCCTGCAGGGTCACGTGAGCGGTCTTGTCACGCCCCCCGATACTTACGACTTGCCCGTCTACCGAGCCATCCTGCCGGAAAGCTGGGAAGGTCAGCGCCTTGGGGCGCTCTCGGCCCGGAAACGAAATGATGACCGCTCCCGCCGGCTCGATTACCTCGCCCACGGCGTTGTCCTCGGCGAGCATGTCGTCAAGGGCCTTGAACGCCTTGGCGATGCCCTTGGGCGGGTTGGCGCTCATCATTGCCTCAAGGCGGCGCTGCACCTTCGGAGCATCTTGCTCTTCGACACGACTGACAAGGCGGGCGCTGCCCTCCTCTATCCGCGCGAAATGCGTGCTTTCCTTATGACCGATGAGCTCCGCGAGAGCCGCCATGTACTCAGCTAGGCGTGCCATCGGCAGCGTGTCCGGCGTGAAAACGTCAATCCGGAAGGTGTACTCGTTGCTCGACATGACGACCCTCCTCTTTTCCTCAGCCCAACATATCTGGGCGCGCAAACGGTAAACAGCCTAGGTATCTGCCAAGTTTCTGTCCACTTGATGTTCGGCGGCCACGATCCGGCTGAGGTCGCCCCGCTGACGCGGAATAGGCACCTTCTCGGCAGCACCTAAACATCCGCCTTCCCACCTTCCGCGACCCTGGCGAGGTACGCCTTCCGGCTCAAGCGTGGCCCCGCGTAGTTCAACTTCGGCGCGCCAGCGACAGTTCCAGGTGTCAGGGTCGATCCGCTATCGGGCCAGTTCCTTCATCGCCTTCTCAAGGCCCTCGAGGGTCAGGGGGAACATCCGGTCGCCGACCAGTTGGCGCATGACCTCGAGGGACGGGGTGTAATCCCAGTGCCGCTCGGCCGTGGGATTGAGCCAGACCACGTCGTCGAAGGTCTGGGTGACGCGGTCGACCCAGATCGCCCCGGGCTCCTCGTTCCAGTGCTCCACCGAGCCGCCCGGATAGGTGATCTCGTAGGGGCTCATGGTGGCGTCGCCGACGAAGATGACCTTGTAGTCGCGGCTGAACTTGTGAAGCACGTCCCAGGTCGGGATCTTCTCGGCGTGGCGACGCCGGTTGTCCTTCCACACGCTCTCGTAGAGGCAGTTGTGGAAGTAGTAGAACTCCATGTTCTTGAACTCGGTGCGCGCGGCGCTGAACAGCTCCTCACAGACCTTGATGTGGCTGTCCATCGAGCCGCCGACATCGAAGAAGATGAGGACGCTGATCTTGTTGCGGCGCTCGGGCCGCAGCTTGATGTCGAGATAGCCCTTCTCGGCCGTCCCGCGGATGGTGCCGTCCATGTCCAGCTCTTCGGCGGCGCCGTCCCGGGTCCACTTGCGCAGGCGACGCAGGGCGACCTTGATGTTCCGGGTGCCCAGTTCGACGCTGTCGTCGAGGTTCTTGTACTCGCGCTTGTCCCAGACCTTCACGGCCCGGCCATGGCGGCCCTTGTCCTGGCCGATGCGCACGCCTTCGGGATGGTAGCCGTTCGCGCCGAAGGGGGAGTCGCCATTGGGGCCCTGTCCGCCCTTGCCCTTCCCCTTGCCTTCGCCGTCCCCGTCGTCGCCGTTCTCGCGCTGCTGGCGCATCTGCTCGGCGAGGGCCTCCATCAGCGCCTCGAAACCGCCCATGGCCTCGATCTGGGCCTTCTCCTCATCCGTGAGGAACTTGTCGGAGATCTTCTTCAGCCATTCCGCCGGAATGTCGGAAATGCCAAATCCTTCAAGTTTTTCAAGACCCTTGAAGACGTGCCCAAAGACCTGGTCGAACCGGTCGAGGTTCTTCTCGTCCTTCACCAGGGCGGAGCGGGCGAGGTAATAGAAGTCATCGACATTGCGGTCGATCACGCCCTTGTCCATCGCCTCCATGAGCATCAGGTACTCCTTGAGGGTCACAGGGACCTTGGCCTCGCGGAGCTCGGTGAAGAAACGCATGAACATGGTGGGCGCCCCCTTGCGGGCCGAACGGCTGTTTGAAGTCCGAATGTGAGGCCCCCGGGCCCGGCTGTCCAGTGCGGGACGCCTCAGAAGGCCGGACGCCGGCGGAGGATGAACTCCCGGTCCAGTGTCTTGCCGACCGGGAAGCCGTACTCGCCGACCTTCTCGAAACCGCGCCGGGCGTAGAAGCGCTGGGCGCCCAGGTTCTGTGACCAGACCCCGATCCAGATGTCCGGAGGGGCCTGGGCGGCCATCCAGTCCATCACTTCATCGAAGAGGCGTCCGCCGACTCCCGCACCCTGGGCGGGACCTGCGAGATAGATGCGCTTGAGCTCCAGCGCTCCGGCTCCCACCCCGGGGTGGGGAAGCCCGCAGGGACCGGCAGTGGCGAAGCCGAGGGGCTCGCCTGTTTCGGTCTCGAGGAGCCAGCTGGCCTGCCTGGTGTCCTCAAGGCTCTCCCGGGTGGCCTCCAGGTCGTAGGCGGACGGCAGGTAGGCGGCGAGATCCTCGGCCGGGTAGAGATGGCCGAAGGTCTCCACGAAGGTCTCGCGACCGATACGGGCCAGCACGGCGGCGTCGGCGGATGTTGCGCGGCGGAGGATCGTCTGTGTCATCCTCCGCCTCCTACATCCGCGCTGGCCAGGCTGAAAGACCGGAGCGCGCCGGTCCGCATTG
>CANGRP010000162.1 GCA_947456005.1 Caulobacteraceae bacterium | reverse complement strand
GGGCCGGAACTCCGCCCCGACGGGCCGCGCCAATCTCGCCAAACCCAAGCTGTCCCGTCGACTTCACTGACATCGCAAATCCTCCGCCGCCAAAGCAGGGAATCACGATCCGGGGATTTCGCAATAGTCCCCCCAGGGGGAGGTGGACCGCGCAGCGGGCCGGAGGGGGTCTGCGGCGAGGGGGATTGACCCCCTCACCCGGCTTCGCCGGGAGCTCCCCCTGGGGGGAGCAATTTGCTCTTCATTCCTCCCCCAAGGGGGAGGTGGACTGCGCAGCAGACCGGAGGGGGTCTGCTGAGGGGCCGTTGTCTTCTCTGGTTGCAGCGGCCAGATGCGTCGAGGCGTCTAGCGCCAGGCGAAGACCGGTTGCTCCAGGTCCGTCACCCAGGGGTTACGGTGACACTGTACGAAACCCTGGTCCTGAGTTCCTTCACCCGAGGGAGCTCCACTGATGGCCAGGCTGGCGCGCGTCGTTATCCCAGGCCTGCCGCACCACGTCACTCAGAGAGGCAATCACCGGGAGCCGGTCTTCTTCAATCACGGCGACTACGCCGCCGATCTCGACCTGATCAGCAAGGCCGCCAAGGCCTCGGGCACAGAGATCTGGTCCTGGCGCCTCATGCCTAACCCTGTTCACTTCATCAGGGCACCCGGCCACGAGGACGGTTTGCGGGCGACCTTTGCCGAAGCCCATCGCCGATACAGCGCCCACATACATGCCAGGCTCAAACTGACCGGCCATCTCTGGCAAGGCAGGTTTAGCTCCACACCGTAATTCTATTTCAGGCAGTGTCACCGTAACTGCCAAGTGGACATGTGCCCTACGCGGCACATGACCTCCGGCATGCTAACGCCTGATCGCATAGTTGTCCTTGGCTGCTCTGGGGCAGGAAAATCAACGCTTGCTGCGCAACTCGCGAAGCAGTGGGATCTGCCATTCTTTCCGACCGATGAAGTTTACTGGCGCAGCGATTGGACGCCGGTGCCGGAGACAGAGGTAAGGGCTTGGCTCGATGCGACAACCGCGTCCACGCGCTGGGTATTAGACGGTAACTTCGATGCGCAACGGGATTTGCTTTGGTCGCGTGCCCAACTGGCGGTTTGGTTAGACCTCTCCTGGGCGACCATCGTATTGGGCGTCTCTCACCGGAACCTTCGATGGTGGATGAGCGGTGAGGAAATATGGGGCGGCGCGCGGATGACATTTGCCAAGGCGGTAAGCGGCATTGCGCACACTGCCAAGAGCCACGCTCTAAAGCGCAGGGCCTACCCTGATTTGCTCGCCGCCTTTCCAGACCTCACAGTGGTTCGCATCCGATCGCGGCGCGAGCTCGCCCGTTGGAAAGCGAGGCTAGCACCAAGGGCTGAGTAGGATCGTTTCTCCCCGGCGGCATTACGCCCGGAAGCGAACCTTCGGGTTGCGGTGACACTGTACGAAACCCCCTGCTGTGCGACTGAGTGCCGTCACCCGAAGGAGCTCTACCGATGGCCAGGCTGGCGCGCGTCGTTGTCCCCAGCCTGCCGCACAACAAGTCCCGATGCCTTGGGTGACGATCTATTACATACCGTGTCACCGTAACTCCCAAAGAGCCGCGCCTTGAGCCTTGGCTTGGGATTTTGACACCTGGCGCCTCCGACATTCAATTCACGCATCAGATGAAGTTGCCAGCTCCATGAGCAGGGCGTCATAGCTTACACCGTCTACGCGTCGATGGTCGCGCACCATGCCAAATTCGGTAAAGCCAAACCGCCGATAAAGCGCGATCGCAGCTGTGTTTGAGCTGAAGACGGATAGTTCAATCTTGCTCATTTGTGTGCGGGGCATGTGAGCTATGCAGGCCTCCAGCAAGCGGCTGCCAAGCCTCATTCCTCGATGAGAGGCGAGGAGTCCCATGCCAAGAATCCCCCGATGCGCGCACTCTGGAATGTCCACCGGCGTGACATCAGCCCAGCCGACGACGGCATCGCGATCCAGCACTACATAACTTGGCCAATCCTTCCTGATGTGGTTGCGCTGGAACGGGTTGTTGGGATCAAAGGGCGGGAGGGTTACTCTGCCAAGATAGACGCGCTCCGATGCAACGGCCTCGCATGCGGCACGCCACCCCAGGATCAGATCCTCACGCATCTGGGCTATTTCGATCATCCTGGATTTCTAGCTGTGCCATGTGCATCGAACAACCTGCTGGCAACCAAGCCTGCACCAGTGAGATTGCGCGTAGCGAGCGAAACCGGCTTTTGTCATGGTCTCGATACAGCACTCAGGAGGTCTCTATGGTCGCTCCGGCAGTTTCGCTCTTCTTTGGGCTCATGGTGATCGTCATTGCGATCCACGCCAATGTTGTACTGCACCAAGAGGACATGATGCCGATGCAGTGGGGGTTACGGTGACACTGTACGAAACCCTGGTCCTGCGCGACAGAGTTCCTTAACCCGGGGGGGGCTCTACCGATGACCAGACTTGCGCGCGTCGTTGTCCCAGGCCTGCCGCACAACAAGTCCCGATACCTAGAGCGATGATCTATTTCTTCCAATGTCCCCGTAACTCCGGGTCCAGCTTGACAGTTCCCCCTAGCGCCAGGCGAAGACGGGCTGCTCCAGTTCCGTCACCCGGGTGACGCGGCCGGCGACCAGCTCGCGCAGCTGGTAGACCACCGCCGCCGTGGGCGCGTGGATGTGGTGTTCCTCCGAGATCCGCAGGCGGATCAGGGGGCGGTCGCTCTCCGGTATCGTCTCGAAGTCCACCGCGTCCGGGGCGGCGATATAGTCCAGCCGGATCAGGTGGGTGGAGGCCACCTCGGCCGGATTGGGTCGTAGGGCCGAGGCGTCCTCGAGCCAGGTTACCACGGGGGTGATCACATAGCCTGAGCGGGTGGGATAGTCGTCCAGCAGGCCCAGGATGTCGCTCTGCGGCAGGTCCAGCCCGACCTCTTCGGAAAGCTCCCGAAGGGCGGCTTCCGCAAGGGTTTCGCCCGGGTCCAGCCGCCCGCCGGGCAAGGCCCATTGGCCGGAATGCGCGCGCAGGCTCTCGGCCCGTCGAGTGAGCAGGAAGGCGGTCTGCCCCGATCCATCGTCCGCCGCCGTCAGGGTCAGGGCCACCGCCGCCCTTTTCAGCTCTCCGCCCGAGTGGGCGATCCGCGGGAAGGACGCACAGGCCTCGGCGATGCGGTCGCGGAAGTCAGAAGTGAAGGCGTGGGACATGTCCGCACCTTCCTAGGCCCTTCCCGGCCCGCATGTCACCCCCCGCCGCCGTCAGCTGAGGATCAGGAGCAGGAGGCCGCCGACGGCGCAGGACGCCAGGACCCTCAGGACGCCCCACTTCAGGCCGAAGACCAGCGCCAGGGCCACGATCGTGAGGATGGCCGCCCGGCTATCCAGGCTCGCTGTCTCAGGGGCTGGCAGGCGCAGGGGGCCCGCCTGCAGGGTTCCGACCTGGGCGAACAGGACGTGCAGGGCGAACCAGAGGGACAGGCTCGCGATCGCGCCGACCACCGCCGCGGTCAGGGCGGACAGGGCCCCCCGCAGGAAGGCCGACGCCTGCAGGCGCTCGATCCAGGGCGCTAAGGAGAAGATCCAGAGGAAGCACGGGGCGAAGGTCACCCAGGTGGTCAGGCCTGCCCCCAGGAGGCCCGCCACCAGGGGGGTGAAGGGCTCGGGCGCCCTGTAGGCCGCGAGGAAGCCCACGAACTGGGTCACCATGATCAGGGGGCCGGGCGTGGTCTCGGCCAGGCCGAGGCCGTCGGCCATCTCTGGGGTGGAGAGCCAGCCAAACCCCTGCACCGCCTCCTGGGCCATGTAGGCCAGCACGGCGTAGGCGCCGCCGAAGGTCACCACGGCCAGCTGCGAGAAGAAGACGCCGATCTTCCAGAGCACATGGTCGGGACCGACCGCCAGGAAGACCGCCGCCATGGGCGCGCCCCAGATCAGTCCCCAGACGAGAATGCTTCGGACGGACGCCGCCCAGGGCGAAGCGGCCTTGGCGCCGCCATCGGTGGGCGGCGACAGTCCCAGCCAGCTCGGGCGCACCCGCGCCACGAGCGCCCCGAGCACCGCCGCGATGCCCACAACCCAGGGAAAGGGCAGGTCCAGGACGAAGAGGGCCAGGAAGGCCGCCCCCGCAAGCCCTTGCCGCAGGGGGGTGTCCAGGGCGCGTCCGCCGATCCGGATCAGGGCCTGCAGGACGATGGCCAGGACCGCCGCCTTCACCCCCAGGAAGAGGGCGGCGAACCAGGTCGCCTGGGCCGCCAGCACATAGGCCAGGGTCAGGGCCAGGATCACCATCGCCCCCGGCAGGATGAACAGGAGCCCCGCCGCAAGGCCGCCCCGCCAACCATGGAGCCTCCAGCCGATCCAGGTGGCCAGCTGCTGCGCCTCGGGGCCGGGCAGCAGGTGGCAGAAGTTGAGGGCGTTCAGGAACTGGTCCTCGGTCAGCCAGCGCCGCTCCTCCACGATCTCGCGATGCATCAGGGCGACCTGGCCGGCCGGGCCTCCGAAGCTGAGACATCCGATGCGGGCGAAGGCGCTGACGAGTTCTCGGAAAGCGGGGGTTTGCGCCGACTCTGCCATGAGGTCCTCACGCCCTTTCATCCGCCGCAGGACGGAGGCGAAAGGCAACGCTTGGGCGGTGAGGCCTGTCCGGGAGGTTGCGTAATCCCGATCTGAAGACGCTATCCCGCAGCCCCTCTGCGGGCAAGGGCGTTGCCTTCAGCCCCGCTCCGTCGGCGGCAGGCGCCAGTCCAGCTGGAGGGCGAGGATGCGAAGTCCGGTGGCGACAAGGGCGCAGGCGGCGATCGCGACGCCCGCGGGGGCGTGGAGCAGGGTGGCGGCGGCGTAGGTCGCCCCCCCGGCCGCCGCGCAGATGGCATAGGGGCGATGGTCGCGAAATAGGGTCGGGATCTCATTGCAGATCAGGTCGCGCAGGACGCCCCCGAAACTGCCGGTGATGACCCCCATGAGGATGGCCACCAGGGGCGGCTGGCCCGCCATCCAGGACAGGTGGACACCCGTGGCGCTGAACAGGCCGAGTCCGACGGCGTCCGGAATCCGCAGCCACCGCTCACCGGACTCAAGGCCCCTGCGCCCGACAAGGATGGCGCTGCCGGCGCTGAGGATGAGGACCGCCAGGAGGACCCCCTGGTGCTCCACGAAGAAGAAGGGGCGCCGGTCGATCAGGAGATCCCTCAGCACCCCGCCGCCAAAGGCCGCCAGGAAGCCGCAGACGCAGATTCCGACCAGGTCCATCCTCTGGCGTAAGGCGCCCAGCACCCCCGAGAGGGCGCCGGCCAGCACGGCCATCATCTCGAGGGCGAAGAGGGACTGCTGGCCGAGGGTGTGCAGGGTCGTCATGGCCACAGGCCTAAAGTCTCCGGCGGCGGATGGCGAGACCTGGCTTCGGCGTATCAGCTCTCGGCGTTCACAAGCTCATCCAACTGCGCCTTCAGCAGCCTCTCGGCGGACTGCCGGAGCGCCGCCGCGCCTTCGCTGTTCAGACCCTTGCTGAGGGCGATCTGGACCCCGAAGCCATCCACAAGGCCCATCAAGGCGTCCACCCTCAGGGAGAGCGCAGCTCTGTCTCCCGCCATGTCCTGCACCAGGGACTGCAGGAGCGCGCGCCACTCCGCGTAGCGCGCCTGATTCTCCTCAATCAGTTCGGGATGGCCGGCCGCTGCTCCCCAGAAGGCGAGCCAGACCCGCCATTCCGCCAGCCGTTCGGGATCGAGTGGGAGGGCTTCCATCAGCACCGCCCAGAGGCGGTCCCGCGGCGAGGCGCCTTGTCCCGCCGCCCGCAGCATGCGGGCCCCGGTTGTCTGGTGGGCGCGTCGCAGCAT
>CANGRP010000161.1 GCA_947456005.1 Caulobacteraceae bacterium | reverse complement strand
AGTCCGTCGCCTCAGCCGCCTCCAGGATGGCCAGCCCCTGCTCCATGTTGTTGATGTTGAAGGCCGGGACGCCGTAGCCGTGCTCGGCGGCGTGGTCGAGAAGCTGTCGCAGGGTGATCCGGGCCATGTGCCGTCTCCGTTAGCGTTGGGTCTGTTTCGTCAGGGCGGCGACGCCAGGCAGGGTCTTGCCTTCCATCCATTCCAGGAAGGCGCCCCCGGCGGTCGAGACAAAGGTGAAGCCCTCGGCGCAGCCGGCGTGGTGCAGGGCCGCGACCGTATCGCCCCCGCCCGCCACAGCCACGAGCTTGCCGGCCTTGACCAGGTCGGCGGCGGCGCGGGCCGCGTCCACCGTGCCGCGGTCGAAGGGCGGCATCTCGAAGACGCCGAGGGGGCCGTTCCAGATCAGGGTCTTTGAGTTGGCCATGGCCCGGCGCAGGCGCTCCACCGTCTTGGGGCCGGCGTCAAGGATGCGCTCCTCGTCATCCATGGCGCCCAGCTCGCGCACCCGGGCCGGAGCCCCGGGCGCCAGCTTCTCGGCGACGACGATGTCGATGGGCAGGAAGAGCTTGCAGTTGTGCTGGCCGGCCAGGCGGATGATCTCGCGTGCGGTGTCCGCCAGATCCTTCTCGCAGTAGGAGGCGCCGACCTCATGCCCCTGGGCGTAGAGGAAGGTGTTGGCCATGCCCCCACCGATGGCCAGCTTGTCCAGCCGGGTCACCAGGTTGGAGAGGAGGTCCAGCTTGGTCGAGACCTTGGAGCCGCCGACAATGCCCATCACTGGGCGCTCGGGCCGGCCGAGGGCGCGATCCAGGGCGTTCAGCTCCAGCCGCATCTGCTCGCCGGCGCAGGCCGGAAGGACATGGGCCAGGCCCTCGGTGGAAGCGTGCGCCCTGTGGGCGGCCGAGAAGGCGTCGTTGACATAGAGGTCGCCATTGGCGGCCAGGGCGCGGGCGAAGGCAAGGTCATTGGCCTCCTCGCCCGGATAGAAGCGGACATTCTCCAGGAGGATGACATCGCCGGGCGCCATGGCGGCGACGGCCGCGGCCACGTCCTTGCCTGCGCAGTCCGGGACGAAGGTCACAGGTCGCCCCAGCACCGCCGAGAGGGCCGGGGCGATGGGGGCCAGGCTCATCTCCGGGACCCACTTGCCCTTGGGCCGGTCGAAGTGGGCCAGCAGGATCACCTTGGCCCCGCCGGCGCGCAGCTTCTCGATGGTCGGCAGGGCCGCCCTCAGGCGGGTATCGTCGGTCACCGCGCCGTCCGCCATGGGGACGTTGAAGTCCACCCTGACCAGGGCCCTGACGCCGGCCAGGGAAACGTCGTCGAGGGTCTGGAAGGCCATGGGCTCAGATCAGGCGGGCCATGGCGGCGGCGGTGTCGGCCATCCGCGTGGAGAAGCCCCACTCGTTGTCATACCAGGTCAGGATCCGGCCGAGGCCGCCATCGATCACCTGGGTCTGGGCCAGGGCGACCGTCGAGGAGGCCGCCACATGGTTGAAGTCGGTGGAGACCAGGGCCTCGTCGGTCACCGCCAGGACGCCTTTCAGGGGGCCTTCGGCAGCGGCGCGCAGGGCGTCATTGATTTCCTTGACAGTCAGGGTCCGGCCCGGGGTCCAGACGAGGTCCACCACCGAGACGTTCGGGGTCGGGACGCGGATGGACGAGCCGTCCAGCTTGCCCTGCAGCTCGGGGATGACCAGGCCCAGGGCCTTGGCCGCGCCGGTGGAGGTGGGGATCATGGACATGGCCGCGGCGCGGGCGCGGTAGAGGTCCTTGTGCATGGTGTCCAGTGTCGGCTGGTCGCCCGTGTAGGAGTGGATGGTGGTCATGTAGCCGCGCTCGATGCCGGCCAGCTCCTGAAGGACCTTCGCCACCGGGGCGAGGCAGTTGGTGGTGCAGGAGGCGTTCGAGACCACCAGGTCGGCGGCGGTCAGGGTGTCGTGGTTCACCCCGTAGACGATGGTCTTGTCGGCGTTGTCGCAGGGCGCGCTGACCAGGACCCGCTTAGCGCCGGCCGTCAGGTGGGCGCTGGCCTTGTCCTTGGAGGTGAAGATGCCGGTGCACTCGAAGGCGATGTCGACGCCCAGCTCGCGGTGCGGCAGCTCGGCCGGGTCGCGCACGGCGGTGACCTTGATCTTGCCGCGGCCGACATCGATCGTGTCGCCGTCCACCTTCACCTGCCCGGCGAAGCGACCGTGGACGCTGTCATAGCGGAAGAGGTGGGCGTTGGTCTCAACCGGGCCCAGGTCGTTGATCGCCACGACCTCGATGTCCGTCCGGCCGTGCTCGACCAGGGAGCGCAGGATGTTGCGGCCGATCCGGCCGAATCCGTTGATGGCGACACGCACGGTCATGAATCGGTCTCCGAACCTTTAACTTCGCTGGTTGGCGGCGGTTTTTTAGGTCCGGGGCGGGGAAGTCAACCCTGACGATCACGGTTTCGGGAGCGACAGGCTCCCTCCCGCCGAATCCTGCGGTCAGCCCGAGACGACCCGCACCTTCCCAGCGGCCTCCACCGCCCGGGTGCGGGCGGTCTCGACATCGTCGGCGCGGGCGAGGGCGACCCCCATCCGGCGGCGTTCGAAGGCCTCGGGCTTGCCGAACAGGCGCAGGTCGGCCCCCGGGACAGCCAGGGCCGCGGCCACCCCCTCGAAGGCCACGCCCCGCCCCTCAAGGCCGCCGTAAATCACCGCGCTGGCGCCGGTCTCGCGGAGGGTCACATCCACAGGCAGGCCGAGGATGGCGCGGGCATGCAGGGCGAACTCGCTCTGGACCTGGGTGGCCAGGGTCACGAGGCCCGTATCGTGCGGCCGCGGGCTGACCTCGGAGAACCAGACCTCGTCGCCCTTCACGAAGAGCTCGACCCCGAAGACGCCCAGCCCGCCCAGTTCAGCGGTCACCGCCCCCGCGATCTGTCGCGACCGCTCCAGGGCGGCGGAGGACATGGCCTGGGGCTGCCAGCTTTCCACGTAATCGCCCTTGACCTGGCGGTGGCCGATGGGGGCGCAGAAGTCCGTCCGCACCGCCCCGTCGCCGCCGAGGCTGCGCACGGTCAGCTGGGTGATCTCGAAGTCGAAGTCGACGCGCCCCTCGACAATGACCCGGGGCCGCTCGACCCGGCCGCCCTCCAGGGCGTAGCGCCAGGCGGCGACGATTCCCTCAGGGCCCTCGACAAAGGACTGTCCCTTGCCGGAGGAACTCATCACCGGCTTCACGAAGCAGGGAAAGCCCGTGACCTTCGCCGCAGCCTCCGCCAGCTCGGCCTCGGAGGAGGCGAAGGCGTAGGAGGAGGTGGGCAGGCCCAGGGTCTCGGCGGCCAGCCGGCGGATGCCCTCGCGGTTCATGGTCAGCTGGGCGGCGCGGGCGGTGGGAATGACAGTCGCCAGGCCCTCGGCCTCCATGCGCACCAGCTCATCGGTGGCGATGGCCTCGATCTCGGGCACGATCAGGTGGAGCCGCTCGGCCTCTATGACGGCGCGCAGGGCGGCCGCATCCGTCATGGCCAGGACGTGGCTGCGGTGGGCGACCTGCATGGCCGGGGCGTCGGCGTAACGGTCCGCGGCGATGACCTCGCAGCCCAGACGCTGAAGCTCGATCACCACCTCCTTGCCGAGCTCGCCCGATCCCAGCAGCAGGACCCGGACGGCGGAGGGCGACAGGGGCGTGCCCAGGCGGGCCGGCGGGGCCACAGGTCAGCCCAGCTTCTGGCGGACGGCGTCCGCCACCGCCTGGGGCGTGATGGCGAAGGCCTCATAGAGCCGCTCGGCCGGGGCGGAGGCGCCAAAGCCCTTCATGCCGACAAAGATCCCGCCCGCGCCGATGAACCGGTCCCAGCCCATGCGCACGCCCGCCTCGATCGCGGCCTTCACCTCGGTCTCGCCGATGACGGCGGCCTTGTACCGGTCGGTCTGGGCCTCGAAGAGCTCCCAGCAGGGGGTGGACACCACGCGGGTCCCGATGCCGTCAGCCTCGAGCAGGTCGCGGGCGGCCAGGGCGACGGCCACCTCTGTGCCCGAGGCGAAGAGGGTGACCCGGGCGGGCGAGCCGGCGGCGGCCAGCTGGTAGGCGCCGTGGGCCGACAGGTTCTCGCCCGAGGCGGTGGTGCGCACGGCGGGGACCTTCTGGCGGGACAGGGCCATGACCGAGGGGGTGGCCCGGGCTGACACGGCCAGCTTCCAGCACTCGGCGGTCTCAACCGCGTCGGCGGGGCGGAAGACCAGGAGGTTGGGCATGGCCCGCAGCGAGGCCACGTGCTCGACCGGCTGGTGGGTGGGGCCGTCCTCGCCGACGCCGATGGAGTCGTGCGTCATCACGTGGACGACCCGGGCCCCCATCAGGGCGCCCAGGCGGATGGCGGGCCGGGAATAGTCCGAGAAGACCAGAAAGGTGCCCGAGAAGGGGATCACGCCGCCATGCAGGGCCATGCCGTTCATGGCCGCCGCCATACCGTGCTCGCGCACGCCCCAGTGGACATAGCGGCCGGCATAGTCGGGCGCATCGAAGGCCGGCGTCCCCTTCACGAAGGTGTTGTTCGAGCCGGTGAGGTCGGCGGAGCCGCCGATCATCTCGGGAATGGCCGGGAAGAGGTGATCGAGGGCCGAGCCGGAGTGCTGGCGGGTGGCCGCCGCGGGCCTGGCGTCCACCGCCGCGGCGATGTGGGCGTCGAGGGACTCGAAGGCCCCGGCCGGAAGCTCGCCGGCCATGGCGCGCTGGAAGTCGGCGGCCTTCGCCGAAGCTGCAAGGCGGGCCTGCCAGGCCTTGCGGGTGCGACCGCCCCGGCGGCCGGCCCGGCGCCAGGCCTTCACGAGGTCGTCGGGCAGCTCGAAGGGCGGCAGGTCCCAGCCCATGGCCTTGCGGGACTCGGCGATCTCGGGATCGAACAGGGTGTAGCCGTGGCTATGGGGGTCGCCCTCCTTGGGTCCGGCCCCCTTCGAGATCTTGGTGCGGCAGGCGATCAGGGTCGGGCGGTCCTGCTTGGTCGCCCAGCGCAGGGCGGCGGCGATCTTGCCGTGGTCGTGCCCGTCCACCGCCTTGACCGCCCAGCCATAGGCCTTGAAGCGGGCCAGCTGGTCGCCGGTCTCGGCGATGGTCGCCTCGCCGTCGATGGTGGTGTTGTTGTCGTCGAACAGGACGGTCAGCCGGTTCAGGCGGAACCGGCCGGCAATGGAGGCGGCCTCGTGGCTGACGCCCTCCATCAGGCAGCCGTCGCCGGCGATCACCCAGGTGCGGTGATCCACCAGGTCCTCGCCGAAGCGGGCGGCCAGGTGGCGCTCGGCCATGGCCATGCCGACGGCGGTGGCGAGGCCCTGGCCGAGGGGGCCTGTGGTGGTCTCCACCCCCGGCGTGTGGCCGTATTCCGGGTGCCCGGGGGTGTTGGAGCCCCACTGCCGAAAGTTGCGGATCTGGTCCATCGTCACGGCCTTGAAGCCGGTCAGGTGCAGGAGGGCGTAGATCAGCATGGAGCCGTGCCCTGCCGACAGGACGAAGCGGTCGCGGTCCGCCCATTCCGGCCGCGAGGCGTCGAACTTCAGGAACTTCGTCCAGAGCACGGTGGCCACGTCGGCCATGCCCATGGGCATGCCCTGATGCCCAGACTTGGCCCGGTGCACGGCGTCCATGGAGAGCACGCGGATGGCGTCGGCCATTTTGATGGGCGAGACAGGCATGGCGGGAATCCGGTTGCGGGCGGGGGAAGATCGGCCTCGCACAGGGGACCGGAAGGGTCAAGAAAGGTAAGTGTTCCGGCGGCGCGGCGGATGGCGCTATAGAGAAGGGGCAACCTCCGGAGTCCCTCATGACCCAGGACGAAACCGCCCTTGACCAGGCCGCACGGCGGCTGGATCGGGCCTT
>CANGRP010000160.1 GCA_947456005.1 Caulobacteraceae bacterium | reverse complement strand
CTGGAGGTGGACCCCGCCGGCCTCGACAGCCTGGACCGACGCTATCTGAACGCCCTGATCTCCAACTATGCCGGCGGGCCGGCGGGGCTGGAGACCCTGGCCTACGCCATCGCCGAGGCCCGGGACGCGGTTGAGGACGTGATCGAGCCCTACCTGCTCCAGCAGGGCTTCATCCAGCGCACCCCCCGGGGCCGGGTGGCCTGCGCCCGGGCCTATGAGCACCTGGGACTGACGCCGCCGCCCTCGCCACCGCCGGCCGGGCAGGGCGGCCTCTTCGAGGGAGACCCCGATGCCGACTGAGGATCAGGACGCCCCGTCCAGCGGCCGGTACGAGGGCCGCGAGCATGTCCTGCCCGTACGCATCTATTACGAGGACACCGACTTCACAGGGGTGGTCTACCACGCCAACTACCTGCGCTATTTCGAGCGCGGCCGCAGCGACGCCCTGCGGGCGGCGGGGGTCTCCCACACCGACCTCCTCGAGGGGGACCGCCCGACGGCCTTCACCGTGGTGCGGATGGAGATCGACTTCCGCCGCCCGGCCCGGATCGACGACGCCCTGCAGGTCCGCACCCTCTACGACCGGATCCGGGGGCCCCGCATGTTCATCCAGCAGCGCCTCCTGCGCGGCGGGGAGGTGATCTGCGAGGCCCAGATCGAGGCCGCCTGCATCGACCTCTCCGGCCGCCCGGCCCGACCCTCGCCCCGCCTCCTGGAGCGGCTGGCCCCCATCCTGAATGGAACGGTCTGACTGGCCCGGGCCGGAGTTCGCCCGCATGGCGCCGACGGGCGGCAAGGGCTTCGGGGAACTGGGGTTGACCGAGACTGAGTATGCTGGACTTTTCGCATCCGGCGTGACCGCCCGAAGAGGCAAAACGCAGAGACCCTCAAGGGGTCGAAGGAAACATCGGTGACGATAGCGTCCATCCTGATCGCCAATCGCGGCGAAGTCGCCATCCGCATTGCACGCGCTGCGGCGGACCTGGGTCGCCGGGCCGTCGCGGTCTGGTCCGAGGATGACGCCGACAGCCTGCACCGCCGCATGGCGGACGAGGCCCGTCCCCTGGCTGGCAAGGGGCCCTCGGCCTACCTCGACATGGACGCCGTCATCCAGGCGGCGGTCGACAGCGGATGCGACGCGATCCACCCGGGATATGGCTTCCTTTCCGAGCGGGCCGAGTTCGCCCGGCGCTGTATCGCCGCAGGCCTGACCTTCATCGGGCCATCGGTCAGGCGACTTGAGCTGTTCGGTGACAAGGCCCGGGCGCGGGAGGCGGCGCTGGCGGCCGACGTGCCGGTCAGCCGCGGCCTGGACCGCAGCGTCACCCTTGAAGAGGCCCGCGACTTCCTGCACGGCCTGCCGGCAGGTCGGGGCATGATCATCAAGGCCCTCGCCGGAGGCGGCGGCCGGGGCTCCCGCGTGGTGCTCACCCCGGACGAGGTGGAGGGCGCCTATGCCCGTTGCCGGTCCGAGGCCCAGGCCGCCTTCGGGGCGCCGGACGTCTACGTCGAGACCTTCCTGGCCAAGGCGCGGCATATCGAGGTCCAGATCCTGGGCGACCAGTCGGGCGCGGTCACCGACCTGGGCGAGCGCGAGTGCAGCGTCCAGCGCCGATTCCAGAAGGTGGTGGAGATCGCCCCGGCCCCCGGCCTCGACCCGGACCTGCGCCGGGAGATCATCGACGCAGCCCTGCGACTGGCCCGTAGCGTCCGCTACGACAGTCTCGGGACCTTCGAGTTCCTGGTGGACGCCTCCGGCGCACCGGCGGATCCGCCCTTTGTCTTCATCGAGGCCAACGCCCGCCTGCAGGTCGAGCACACGGTTACCGAGGCCGTCACCGGCGTCGACCTGGTGCAGGCCCAGATCCGGCTGGCGGAGGGCGCAACCCTTGCCGAACTCGGACTTCCGGACCCGGCCGCCCCGCGGCCGGCGCGCTTCGCCATCCAGGCCCGGGTGAACCTGGAGTCCCTGGCCCCCGACGGCTCGGTGCGTCCCTCCAGCGGGGTCCTCACCGCCTACGAGGCGCCCAGCGGCCTCGGCGTGCGCACGGACGGCTTCGGCTATGCCGGTTACCGGACCAGCACCGCCTTCGATTCCCTTCTGGCCAAGGTGATCTGTAGTGCGGACGGGGCGGACGCCGGGCCGGCGGTCGCCCGGTCCCTGCGCGCCCTGTCAGAGTTCCGGCTCGAGGGGGTGGCCACGAACATCGGACTTCTGCGCAACATCCTCCGGCATCCGGACTTCGTCGCCGGAAGGGTGCACACTCGCTGGCTGGACGAGAACGTCGCCGAGCTGGCCGCGGCGGACGAGGCGGCGGTGAGCCGTTACGCCGCCCTGACGCACAAGCCTGGCCCCGGCGCCGTCGGCGCCCGGGTGGATACCCGCGACCCCCTGGCCCTGTTCCGGCACGATGCGGAGGTCAAGTCGGCCCGGTCAGCGACGGCCGAGCCGGAGGCCGAACCCGAGGCGGTCGGCCCGGGCGGGTCGTTCGGCGTCGGCGCACCGATCCAGGGCACCCTCACTTCCATCGACGTCGCTGTCGGCGACACGGTCCGCAAGGGCCAGCAGGTGGCCATCGTCGAGGCGATGAAGATGGAGCATGTCATCGCCGCCGACCGGGACGGCGTCGTCCGCGCCGTGACCATGACCGTGGGCGACGTGGTCCGCGAGGGCTACCCCATCGTCTTCATCGAGGAAGGCGAGGTTTCCGGCGGTAGGGTCGAGGGCGCAGCCCAGGTCGACCCTGACTTCATCCGGCCGGACCTGCAGGAAACTCTCGACCGTCACGCCTACACCCTGGACGCCAACCGCCCCGAGGTCGTGGCGAAGCGACACGCCCTGGGCTACCGGATGATCCGGGAGAGCATCGCCGAGCTGACGGATGCCGGGTCCTTCAAGGAGTACTGGCCCCTGATCGTCGCACGCCAGCATCGGCGCGCCGATATCGAGACCCTGCGCCGGACGACCCCCGGCGATGGCCTCGTGGCCGGGATTGGCGCCATCAATGGCGACCTCTTCGGGCCGGAGCGGAGCCGGGCCATGGTGGTGGCCTACGACTACACCGTCCTCGCCGGCACACAGGGCGGGCGCAATCACTACAAGCAGGACCGGATGTTCGACCTGGCCAAGCGCCTCCGGCTGCCGGTCGTCCTGTTCGGCGAGGGCGGCGGCGGGCGCCCCGGCGACGACTCCACCGGCCCCGCCGTCGCCTTCGATACGCCCACCTTCACCCAGTACGCCCAGTTGAGCGGACTGGTGCCCCTGGTCGCCATCGTCAACGGCCGCTGCTTCGCGGGGAACACCGCCCTGGTCGCCTCCAGCGACGTCATCATCGCCACCGAGGGGTCGACCCTCGGCATGGGCGGCCCGGCCATGATCGAGGGCGGCGGCCTGGGCGTCTACACGCCCGAGGAAGTCGGTCCCATGTCCTTCCAGGTCCCCAACGGCGTGGTGGACATCCTGGTCCGCGACGAGCCCGAGGCGGTCGAGGTGGCGAAGAAGTACCTGTCCTATTTCCAGGGACCGGTCGCCGAATGGGAGGCCCCCGACCAGAGAGCCTTGCGGCACGTCATCCCCGAGAACCGGCTGCGGCTCTACGACATGCGCGAGATCATCTCGACGATCGCCGACGCCGGCTCCGTCCTGGAGATCCGCGAGAAGTTCGGCATCGGCGTCATCACCGCTCTTATCCGGGTGGAGGGGCGGCCCATGGGCGTGATCGCCAACAATCCCCACCACCTCGGCGGCGCCGTCGACTCTCCCGGCGCCGACAAGGGTGCGCGTTTCATCCAGCTCTGCGACGCCTTCGACATTCCGATCCTCAGCCTGATGGACTGCCCCGGAATCATGGTCGGGCCGGATGTGGAGCGGACGGCCCTGGTCCGGCATGCCCTGAGGATGTTCAACGTGGGGGCCAACATCACCACGGCCATGTTCGGGGTCGTGGTCCGCAAGGCCTACGGCCTGGGCGTGCAGGCCATGTGCGGGGCCAGTTCGGGCATGCCCTTCTTCACCGTGGCCTGGCCCACCGCGGAGTTCGCCGGCATGAACATCGAGGGATCGGTGAAGCTGGGCTACCGCAAGGAACTGGCCGCCATCGAGGACCCCGAGGCCCGGCGGGCGGAGTTCGACATGCGGGTCCAGCGGGCCTACGAGAGCGCCAAGGCCGTCAACGCCGCAGCCGGCGGGGGCCTGGACGATGTGATCGACCCGGCGGAGACCCGCAGCTGGATCGTCCGGGGGCTCCAGACCCTGCCGCCAACGGCGCCGCGCGACGGCAAGAAGTATCCTTATATCGACCCCTGGTGACCCGGGGCCGGGGTGGGCCAGACCCTCGACGCGACTTCTCGTTAACCAAAAAGTCGGGGCTCAGGACGTAGTCTCCGCCCTATCTTCGCCACTGTGAGCTGCAGTCTGGCGAAGGTCCCCGCCGGGCCCCAGCCCGGCAAGCCCCGGAGAGACCATGGAGCCTGCCGCCATCACGCCGGAGACCTTCTCCTTCGTCGCCCTCTTCGCGCGGGCCGACTGGGTGGGGAAGGCGGTCATGATCTTCCTGGGCTTCGCCTCCCTGGCCTCCTGGGGCGTCATCATCGACAAGGCGGTCCGGCTGCGGGGCCTGAACCGGGCGGCGGACGCCTTCGAGGCGGATGCGGCCTCGGGCCGGAGCCTGGAGGATATCGCCAAGGAGGCCGGCGAGAATCCCCCCCACGCCCTGCATCGGATGCTCCAGGCGGCGCTCTTCGAGTGGCGCGAGGCGCGCGCCCGCGGACCTGTATCCGAGGGACAGGCGGCCTTCCTGGTCCAGCGGATCGACCGGGTCCTGGACGCCGCCATCGCCAGGGAATCCCTCAGGGTCGAGACGGGGCTGTCCTCCCTGGCGATCGTCGCGACGGCCTCACCTTTCGTCGGCCTGTTCGGCACCGTCTGGGGGATCATGCACAGCTTCCAGGCCATCGCCCTTGAGAAGAACACCAACCTCGCCGTCGTGGCCCCCAGCATCGCCGAGGCCCTCTTTGCGACCGCCCTGGGCCTGATCGCCGCCATTCCCGCCTACATCGCCTTCAACCACTTCTCGACGGCGGTCAGCCGCTACGCCGCCCGGCTGGAAGGCTTCGCGGACGACCTGTCCACTGCGGTCCAGCGCCGGCTGGCCACCAGGGCCTGAGACATGGCCCTGTCCGCACATGACGCCTTCTCCGGAGCCGGCGGCGGACGTCGGCGGCGCTATGGCCGCAGCCGCCGCTCTGCCCTGTCGGAAATCAATGTGACGCCCCTGGTGGACGTCATGCTGGTCCTCCTCATCATCTTCATGATCTCGGCGCCCCTCCTCACCGCCGGCGTTCCCCTGGAGCTGCCCAGGACCGAGGCCGGAGCCATCCAGGAGACAGAGGGTCCCCTGGCCATCTCCATCCGGGCCGACGGCGCCGTCTTCGTCCAGGACCGCCAGACCCCCTTCGAGGCCCTCGGGCCGGCCCTGGCCGCGGCTGCTGCGGACAACCCCGAACGCGCCGTCTTCGTGCGCGCCGACGGACGGGTCCCCTATGCCGATGTGGCGCGGGTCATGGCCGCCCTCTCTGTGCGGGGCTTCACCCGCGTCAACCTGATCACCGACACCGGCGGCCCGGCCGCCGGTCCGGCGCCGGAACCCGCCCTGCAGCCGAACCCTGACGGGATCTCGCCCCCGTGACCCTGGCTCAGCGGGTCAGCCCGGCCTTCCTGGCCTCCGGCGTCCTGCATCTGGGCGTCCTGGCCGCCCTGCTCCTGGTCCGGTCACCTGCAGGGGACCCTGCGGGGGAAGGACCCCCGGTCGCGGTGCGCCTCGTCACCTCCGGAGACTTCGCTGCGGCGCAGTCG